>JANWXA010000015.1 GCA_025055465.1 Candidatus Kapaibacterium sp. | reverse complement strand
CCACCCACAGCTATCGGCTCCGCCACCCATGGCATGTGGCAGACCTGACATGTAATACCCCTACCTGGATAAGGGCTCTCCCTCCACTCCGTATATGTCCGCTCCACCAATACTCCCAGAGGATTAACCACATCGTGGCACGCAGCGCACGCCTCCGATTGCGAAAGCAGAGGTTCATGAACAGACGCATGGAAGGAATTCGGAAGAGGATCTGGGACGTTACCGGTGCGGGCACCATCCAACCGGAAGCCCGTAACACCTCGTCCCGATGGATGAGGGAGCGCCATCATGTGGCACACGTCACAGGTAATGCCTTGCCGAGCTAAAGCAGGAAGCTGCTCCTTCCGCACCCCAGGGGGAGTTTCACCGAAGAGTGATCCCAGGGGCGTGTGACATCGCATGCAGAACTGGTCATCCAACACCGATTTCCCCTGAAGCATAAGGGCATTGAGAGCATGGAAGACGGGGTCCTCCAATGCATAGGCATGCATGGAAATCCGCCATTCTTCGTAGTGTTTCGGATGACAGGGCTGACAGCGTTCTGCTACCGCCACTAACTGCCGCAAGGCGGCCACGGTATCACTTTGGCCTGGGCGCCGAGACGGGGCAGAGGGCTCCGGCTCCGTCGCACATCCCCACAGGGCTATCCCGACCATAACAATGCCTGTCCCCTTCATGGGTTCCTCACAATCCGGAAGCCGATCGCAGGGGTATGGAGCCACGGCGAACACCCAACACGCGAGGCCGAGCGCAAATGAAAGCTCCCTAAATTCCACCCCCCTCCACGTACTACCCGATCCATACCAGATGGGGGCCCCACTGGATCCTGCAGTTCATGGCTTCCATACGCCGTACTACTGAACCAATCCCAGACCCACTCAGCAACGTTCCCCAACATATCGTACAGCCCAAAGGCGTTAGGCCGTTTCTGCCCGACAGGATGGGTCTGGTCATTACTGTTACGGCAGTACCATGCAAGTTCCTGGAGCAGGGGTTCCTCATCGTCGCAGCCTCCCCAGGGTTGTACAAGGTCGCCAGCATACGTATCGGTTGTACTCCCTGCACGGCAGGCGTACTCCCACTCTGCCTCCGTCGGCAGCCGATAGCCATTTGCAGTACGCTCCCAGAGCACTGTATCTCCGCGAACAACATAACATGGACGCAATCCGTGCCGAAGGGAGAGCCGGTTACAGAAATCTATGGCCTCCCACCATGTGATATTCTCCACCGGGCGGCGCTCCCCGCGGAACCAACTGGGGTTATATCCCATCACAGAGTCCCACAACGATTGGGTAACCTCCGTCGGGCTTATCAACAGAGAACGGGTTAGCACAACTTCATGCACCGGCTGCTCAGAGATATCACGCAAGGACCCCATTAGGAAACGCCCCGGCAGCAGCAACACCATCGGCGGGGGAGCTGGCGTCGGACGAATATTCGCAACCAGCGCCCCAATTGCCCAGAGAGTTCCCGTACTCTGGTCAAAGAGACGGGCTACAACGGTATACGTTCCTGCCTCCTGAAAGCGGTGACTCGCCACAGTGTTTGCAATGTGCACAAGGCGAGGTGAGCCATCCCCGAAGTCCCACTCTATGCGAAACCACACAGGCTTCCGACGGACAACTGCAGTGAAGACGTACTCCATCCCCGGTTCACCCTCCGTTCCTCCCTTCAAGGTAGAAGTAAGCAAGAGCGCACGCTCTGCCGGCAGAACCAGCTCCTGGACTGGGTCTGCTGAACAGCCCCAAAGGCCTACAAGCAGAGAGAGAGACAACCACCACATCGTATATCCTTGTTGCCAGCAAACAAACGAGGGAAGTACTCTCTTCGTGCAAGTCATCTTACCACAAAGCTGTATTTTTGGCTTTGCTAAATCCAGGGTCTTCTGACCCTCTACAAACAAGGGAGGAAAGCGATGCCGAGCACCGTGCCCCCAAAGCGTCCAAGTGTCCAACGGAACGGGCTGGCCCAGATAACCCTCCAACGCCACTTCACCCTCGTGGATTATGTGCACCTTCTCTGGCAGGGAAAGTGGTGGATTGTAGGAATTACATCCGCTATTGCGGCTGCTGCGTTCTATTATACATGGACTCGCCCCTTCATCTATGAGGCATCCGCCCGGCTGATGGTCAACACAAACCGGCCTCCGACGGGCATTGTGCTCGTTGGTTTGGCAGGACAGGACGATCGAACACTGCGCAACGAGCTCATGCAGATGAACGCTCACGAGACCATGCAGGCGGTAGCGGAAGCCCTTCTATATAAGCTGCGCTCAGGCGCTGACCTTCGCTTGGCAGGGCCCAAGGGAAAAGCAGCTACACTGCGGACGTGGAGTGACACTATTGGGATACTCGCCGGACGCGTGCGCAGCGCTATCAGCCTTATCCCAACTCGCGATGCCGACATCGTGGATATTCGCGTACGCACCAATGATCCCCACGAAGCAGCTCTCATCGCTAATACCTTTGCCGAGGTCTATATCCAAGTCAACGAGCGGAACAACCGAGCTCATGCCCGGCGGGTCCGTGAGTTCTTGCAACAGCAATACGAGTGGACGCGCGACACTTTAGCTAAAGCTGAGCAAGCACTCCAAAATTATATGAGCCAAACAGGCTCTATGGAATTAGATGCCCGAGCAAATGCTCTGGTCACACAACTGGCGGAACTGGATGGTAAATCCAGCGAAGCCCGCATCGCCCGAAATACGCTCAAACAGACACTGGAGCAGTATCAACAGCAACTGCGGGACATTGAGCCAACCTTAGCTGAAGAGCTTGCTACCGTTTCCTCGCCCTACATTGAAACTCTGCAACAGCAAATTGCCCAGTTAGAGGTACAGCGTGACCTCATAGTGGCCAGCAAACCTGTTATTGCGAGTTCGGTCTATTTCCAGACCCAAATGGACCAGTTGGAATCCCAACTTGCCGAACTCAAAGAAAAGTTGCGCCAGCGAACCGAAGAGCTCAAACGCTCGAAGTTAGGAGCACTTCCAGCACCACCTGAAGGTGGTGGACCAACAGCGGCTTTACAGAACCTACGCCAGAAAGTTTTCGAACTCAGCGTCCAACTTCAGGCCGAGGAGGCACGTCTGAGCGCTATTGAACAAGCCCGTCGGAAAGCTGAAGAAGAGTTCCAGCGCCTTCCCGCCCAAACCATTGAACTGGCCCGCTTACGCCGTACCACCGGTAGCCTGGAAAAGCTACACGACCTGCTCTCGGAAAAGCTCAACGAAGCTATTATCGCCGAGCAGTCTGTGTTTGCTACTGTCTCCGTTCTGGAGAAAGCTGTAGCACCTTCGCGTCCGATCAGCCCGAACCGCTCGCTCAACATGACCGTGGCAATTATCCTCGGGCTTCTCCTGGGTGTTGGGTTTGTTCTCTTGCGAGCGCTCACCGATACCACTGTCCGCTCTCCTGAGGACATTGAGGGTAAAGGACTGCTTGTTCTGGCAGCAATTCCGCGAATTCCTCCCGACATCACTGCCGGCGATGCTGCTATGATAGCCCCCAGCGAACAGGATGTTGCCTTCTACGCTCGTTTCCCCGCCGAACAGGCTCTTCCACCCCATTTGATTTCGCATTGCAATCCTAAATCCCCTATCGCCGAGAACTATCGCTCCATTCGCACCGCGCTACAGTTCGCCACCGTTGACATTCCCCATCCACTGGTGGTGATCACCAGCTCTATCCCCCAGGAAGGGAAAACAACCACCACGGTCAATGTTGCCATTACATTTGCCCAAGCGGGATACCGCACCTTGCTGATTGACGCCGACCTGCGCCGTCCCTCTGCCCACAATGTCTTCGGCTTCGGGCGTGAACCTGGCTTAGTGAACGTACTTATCGGGCAACTCCCTGCCGAACAAGCATGTCGTCCCACCGGCATTCAAAACTTAGACATCCTTACTTGCGGTCCCATTCCCCCCAACCCCTCAGAGCTTTTGGGAGCAGAGCGAGCTCGGGAGCTACTGCAACACATGTGCCAGCACTACGACATTGCCTTTGTGGACACCCCGCCCGTAATCTCGGTTACGGACGCGTTGGTATTGGCACCTCTGGCCAATGCTTATGTGCTTGTTGCTCGCGCAAACGAAACCCGCATTGAAGCTCTCCTAAAAGCCCAGGAACTCTTGGAACGTGTCTCTGCCCGCATCATCGGTGTCGTGCTCAACGAATTTGACATCTCCACCACGTACGGCTCCTACTACCGCTACTACCGCTACTACAAATACTACCACTACTACACCGACTCCGAGAAGCGCCGCACTACTCCACGGCCTTCCGCTAAATAATGCCGTCCGCTACCGAGTACATTGAGCGCAACCGGGAACGTTTCCTCGGAGAACTGGTGACACTGCTCCGTTTCCCCAGCGTTAGCACAGATCCGAGCCATGTCGAGGACGTTCGGAACTGTGCTGAATGGCTCCGGGATGGCTTGGCAATGCTTACCCCGACACGCCTGGAGCTGATTCCAACGGCAGGACACCCTATCATCTACGCTGCGTGGGAGACCGCCCAGAACGCCCCCACAGTGCTGATTTACGGGCACTACGATGTACAGCCCGCCGACCCCCTGGAGCTCTGGGAGACTCCACCCTTTGAGCCAAGCATCCGCAACGGCTGCATCTATGCCCGTGGTGCAACCGACAACAAAGGACAATTCTTCGCCCACCTGAAGGCCCTGGAGGCACTCCTGAACTCCGACAACCGGCTCCCGCTGAACGTCAAGCTCCTGCTGGAAGGGGAGGAAGAGATCGGCAGCATGAACTTGCGCCCGTTTCTGGAAGAGCACAGAGAAATGCTCAAGTGCGACACCGTTCTCATCTCCGACACGGCGCTGTATCAGGATGACCTCCCCACGCTCTGCTACGGCCTGCGCGGGCTGTGCTACTTGGAGGTAACGGTCCGCAGCACGGCAACGGACTTACACTCTGGGGTCTTCGGCGGTGTCGTGGACAATCCCATCCTTGCCCTGGCCCACATTCTGAGCGGACTCCGCGACGGTTACGGACGCGTAACCATCCCCGGCTTCTATGATGACGTCGTAGAGCCGACCTCAGAGGAACGCCAGCGCCTTGCAGCATTACCCTCTGACGTGGACACCACGCGGCGCGAGCTTGGTGCTCCGCTGCTGTTCGGGGAAGTAGGCTATAGCCTCCTGGAACGCCGCTGGCTGCGCCCCACGCTGGATGTCAACGGCATCGTCGGGGGCTTCATCGGAAGTGGGGCCAAAACAGTGCTGCCCGCCGTCGCATCGGCGAAGCTCTCTATGCGTCTTGTGCCCAACCAGCGAGTAGAAGACATTGCTGCTAAGGCAGAGGCCGCTATCCGAGCTCTTGCCCCACCGACGGTGAACGTAGAGGTTCACCACCTCCACGGAGCTAATCCCGTCGTCATTCCGATTGAGAGCCTCCCAATACAGGTAGCAGCCCGTGCTCTGGAGCGCACCTTCGGACGTCCACCTGTGTTTGTACGCGAAGGTGGCACCATCCCGGTTGTGGAGTGGTGCGCGGAACTCTTGCGCGTCCCCATAGTCCTGATGGGCCTGGGTCTGGAGAGCGAGGGAGCGCATGCCCCTAACGAGCACTTCCACTTGAAGAACTTTTTCCGTGGTATCCAGGCATCAGTGGAATTCCTACGCGAATATGCCTATGCTGCTTCGTCGTCGTAGTCTCTGGTGTTTGGTAGCCCTTTCCGCACTTCTCCTTCTCTCGGATGGCTGCGCCGGCGCCCGCCCACAGGGCAGCGTCGCGGAGCTTCACGGCGTCATCAACCTTCTGCGGCTTGACTCCCGCACGTGCTGGATTTTGGAGACTGGCGGCATGCGGGACAAAGCGTTCTACGAGCTCCTCGGACCCGATCGGTTACTACGACGACTACAACAGGAAAACCTACGCGCTCGGGTTCGTGTTATCCTTCGTCCTGACCAAACCCCAATATGCGGCATTGGAACAGTCGCGGAAGTAGTGGAAATTCTGGAGCTGCAACCGTGAAAGCTGCACCCTGGATGCTGTCCTTGGCTCTTGGTGGCTGCGCGGCAGCCACCGATTTTCTTCAGACTCCGCTAACTCGCACGGAGCGGGACGTTTACACAATCGTCCACCGTGACACGGTCCAGCAGACCAAACTTCTCAACCCACCGGGCGAGTCCGACCGCGGGGTCCTTTTCCCCAATGTCCGTCGGGTCACTGTCCAGCACATGGCCGTCTTCCGGGATAGCATCGTAGAACGCTACTATCCCAACTTCATCCGCCTCGGGGTCTTCGAGAGCGTTGGGCTTTTGGGCACGGCTCCTTCCCACGATGCGTACGACGCTGGGCTCTTTGGGCTCTTCCCTGATGTCCTTGAGGAGCAGGAAACACAGCCCAGCCGTTCACGCCTATTTACCGGCGCATGGCGCCGCTTTGGCATTCTGGAGTACCGGTTTCCATGGTTCTACGGCGCGCGCCACTGGAGCGTCGGCAGTGTCAGCATTGAGCTCTTCCAACTGAGCCGACAGAGAAGGTCCTGGCTCGTTGGAGTGCTGCCTCTATACGTCTCCAAACGCTGGTACTTCCGCGAGCTCCCTCCTTACGTTGCAGCCGCTGTAAGCCTT
This sequence comes from Candidatus Kapaibacterium sp., assembly GCA_025055465.1. Lineage (GTDB taxonomy): Bacteria > Bacteroidota > Ignavibacteria > Kapaibacteriales > HRBIN21 > HRBIN21. The sequence goes on along the minus strand of JANWXA010000015.1, from coordinate 9,699 downwards.
GGGACCAGCCTCTTTCCTTCGCAATATCTCAACCTCACTGGCTCATTGGATGTCGGATCGCTCGGGGGGGTCAATCTCCGGGGCTACGCAGGCTTCTTGTGGGGACAGACCCCTGCACAGCAAGGGCGAAGTGAAGGGAGCAGTACCGCCAAACTCTACGCTGGCTTGGGTACCTCCCTGCTGGACTTTCTCAACCGCGAGGAGGAGCTGCAGCAGGAGTGGAACCACCATCGGCATTCGGCCTGGAGTGTGGGGATAGGACATGGGGCCTTCCTCCGCACAACTGCGTCACGGTCCATTTGGACTGAGGGCTCCTCACCACTCATCTCTGGACTGCTCTTACGAGCTTTCCCCGTCCAATTGGCACTCCCGTTGCGGCCGCCAGGCTTTTACGTTGGGACTGCTCTCGCAAGCACTCTCATTCTGGGACTGGACCAAGGAGCTGTAGGAATCCTCCCACTCCGCGCAGGGTACTGGCTCGAGCTAATTCCTGCCGGACTCTACGGAGATGTCACCGCTGAAGCCTTCTACTACCCTTCCAACGCCGTGAATTTGTCTGCACGCCTGTTACTCCGTCTCTCAGACATCGCCAACCTCTTCATCACTGCTGGATTTGCCAACGGCTCTGCACTCCGCGGCAGAGAATGGTGGGACATCATCACTGATGCCGGTCGGTTCAGTGGCTGGTACGTCGGTATTGGAACCGGCATCGGCGAGCGCCTCTTCCGCCCGTCTGACCTGTGGTACTATCGTCCACACTCTCCGTGACACTAACACGAGCCTCCAATGGCAGAGCGCCTCTACTACCGTGACTACCTGGCTCTGGACAACATTCTTTCTGCGCAGCATCCTCGCAGCGCGCAGCATGGCTCCCCTGCTCACGATGAGCTGCTCTTTATCATCGTGCACCAGGTCTACGAATTATGGTTCAAGCAGGCGCTCTTCGAGCTGGACTCCGTCATCCGTATTATCGGGCAGCCTTATGTCCCCGAGCACGAGGTTGCCACCGCTCTATTCCGGATAGAGCGCATCAACCGCATTCTGGAGCTGGGGATTGCTCAGTTCGACCTCCTGGAGACCATGACCCCGCTGGACTTCTTAGCTTTCCGTGACCTTCTGCACCCCGCCAGCGGATTCCAGTCCCTCCAGTTCCGTCTCCTGGAAGTACGACTCGGTCTGGACGAGGAGGCACGCGTACTCCGAGGCTACGAGCTGAGCCTGGACGAGCGCGACCGCCACCAGCTCCAGCAAGCACGCTCCCAGCCAACCCTCTTCGGAGCCGTCCAGGCTTGGTTGGAGCGGATGCCCTTCCTGGAGTTGGGCAACTACCGCTTCTGGGACGCCTACCGCGAGGCCGCTCTGGAGATGTTCGCCCGCGAATGCCAAGCCGTAGACGAACATCCAGCACTGTCACCGGAGGAGAAACAGCAGAAACTCCAGCAGATCCAGCTCAACGCTACCGATTTTGATGCCCTTTTTGACCCCGTGCGCTATGCTGAGCTGCAGCGCACGCGGCAGCGCCGCCTCTCTCACCGGGCTACGCTGGCAGCCCTCTTCATCAAGCTATACCGGCACTATCCCTTACTGCAGCTCCCCTTCCGCTTCCTGGATTCACTCATCCGGCTAGACCAGCGCGTGAGCCTTTGGCGCTACCGGCATAGCGTCATGGTCAACCGCATGATCGGGCGCAAGGTTGGTACTGGTGGCTCCAGCGGTTACGACTACCTGCTGCAGACCACTGTCCGCCAGCACATCTTCCAGGACCTCACCAGCCTGGCCAGCTACCTGCTCCCTCCGGCAGAGATCCCGCCGCTACCATCAGAGGTGGAAGCCCGGTTGCGCTTCGCCGTGGAGCTGGGTTGATCCCCATGTCGTGGCACACTCTCCGGCAAGGGTTTGCTGAAGTATGTGAAACCTTCCTCCACCTCCTTGCCCCCCGTTGCTGCTGCATCTGTGGTCAAGGACTGGAGGAGACTGTCGGACTCCACCGCTTCGTCTGCCGACCCTGTTGGGATAACCTCCCTTTAGCGCCGCCGCCAGAAAAACTTTACAACGAACTGATTGACCAGTTCCCAGGCGACGAGTTGGCGCTCTCCGGGGCCGCCGCGCTCTTTGGGCTACGGGAAGGCACGCCGCCGATGCGGCTCATCTACGCGCTCAAGTATCGCAGATGCTGGGAGCTTGGCAGTGAGCTGGGGCGTGTGCTGGGGACAGTCCTCCCGAAACTCTTGCCATATCAGCTGGATGTCCTCATCCCTGTTCCTATCCACCCAGCGCGGCGCCGTGAACGTGGCTACAACCAAGCCGAGGTTATCGCTGCAGGCATCTCTGACACGACGGGCATACCGCTCTACCGGAACGCCCTCCGACGTCGCATAGCAACGGCCTCGCAGACACAACTGACGGCCGAACAACGCCGGCTGAATGTCGCTGGAGCCTTCGCCGGAAGCGCTCAAGCCGCGGCGATGCGCTCTGCCAACCTCCTGCTCGTTGACGACGTCATCACCACGGGCTCCACACTCAATAGCTGCGCGGAAGCTCTCTTGTCGCTCGGGGCCCAGAGAGTGTTTGCTGTCGCTATTGCCAGGGCCCTCTGATCTGCAATCGCGGCGAAGCCGAGAACGTCCCCTATGCAAGACCGATGGCAGGCGAGAAACATATCCGTGTTGTCCGAAGCACATTCAGCCGGCGCCAGTACCGGCTGCCGTATGAGAAAGAGCTCAACCCCGCGCAGCTCCAAGCAGTCATGCACCAAGAAGGGCCGGCGCTGGTCATAGCAGGAGCAGGGACAGGAAAGACCCGGACGCTGGTCTATCGCGTTGCCCGATTAGTGGAAGACGGCACTCCGCCGGAGAACATCCTGCTATTGACCTTCACCCGCAAGGCAGCTCGGGAGATGCTGCACCGCGCTGCACAGTTACTGGATGGGCGCTGTGAGCGCGTCTCCGGTGGCACTTTCCACTCGTTTGCTCATTCCGTGCTGCGCCGCTACGGCAAGGCCCTTGGCCTGCCGCCGAACTTCACCGTCCTGGACCAAACCGACGCCCAGGACGTGCTCAACCTCGTCCGCTCCGAGCTCTTCCGCGAACAGCCCCGGGAGCGCTTTCCCCAAAAGCAAACGCTCTATAACATCCACAGCGCCGCGGTCAACCGCTGCCGAAGCGTCGGTGAGGTCCTCCGCACCGATTACCCGCATTTCCAGCGCCTGGCCAAAGAGCTGGAGCGCCTCTTTGCAGCATACAACCGCTACAAGCGTCAGCACGGGTTGGTGGACTACGACGACCTCCTGCTGCTCCTCATTGAGTTGCTGGAGCAGCATGCCGGCATCCTACGGCGTCTCCATGCCCAGTTCCGCTACGTCATGGTGGACGAATACCAAGACACCAACCCCTTACAGCATCGCATCAGCCTGCTGCTGGCAGGGCCGGAAGAGAACATCCTTGTTGTTGGGGATGACGCGCAGAGCATCTACTCCTTCCGCGGAGCTGACTTCCGCAATATCCTGGAGTTTCCAGATGCATTCCATCGCTGCGCCTGCATTCGGCTGGAAGAAAACTACCGAAGCACTCAGCCTATTCTGGACCTCGCCAACGCCATCATTGCCCGTGCGGCCTATGGCTATCACAAGCAGCTTTACAGCAACCGAAAAGAGGGCCCCCTACCTGTATTCATTCGTGCTGAAGATGAACGCCAGCAATCCCTCTTCGTCGTCCAGCAAATTTTGGAGCTGCGCGAGCAAGGGTTGCCGCTGTCGGAGATTGCTGTCTTAGCCCGCAGCAGCTACCTGTTCTTCGACCTGGAGATTGAGCTGGCACGAACAGGGCTACCGTATCGCAAGTTCGGGGGAATGAAGCTCACCGAAACGGCACATGTCAAGGACGTCCTGGCGCTGCTCCGCATCGTGGACAACATTGCCGATATCGTGAGCTGGCATCGAGCACTACTACTGCTGGAAGGGGTCGGGCCACGGACGGCACACCGCATCATAGCAGCAATACGCCAGGGGCACCTGCGGTGGGAGAATCCGCATGCTATAGATGCTGTTCTCGTCGGAACATCGGCAACTGCGCGCACCGCCATTTTGCAGCTTTGGGAGCTCCTTCGCGGTCTCTTCCTCCGGCAGGAGCCTCCGCCGGAGCTGCTTTCCCAAGCAGCGCTGTTTTACTACCCCCTGCTCCAGCGCCACTACGACGACCACCACAGGCGTTGGAAGGACATCGAAGCCCTTATGGGATTGGCTGCACGCTATCGAGAGTTGCGAGAATTCCTGGCCGATATCGCCCTGGAGCCACCCACCGAAAGCGTAGCAGAGGTTGCTTCGCCGGACAGCGACGAAGAGGCCCCGCTGACTCTCTCAACCGTCCATTCTGCCAAAGGGCTGGAATGGAGTGCGGTCTTCATCCTGTGGATGACTGACGGGTGCTTCCCCGTGACGTGGGCTTACGAGTCGCCAGATGCCTACGAGGAGGAGCGCCGCCTCTTCTACGTCGCCTGCACCCGTGCAAAGCGTTACCTCTACGTCCTTTACCCCACCCGTGCAATAGACCGCGAGAGTGGCTGGATCCTCTCCAAACCTTCACCCTTCCTCGTTGAACTGGGGGAAGGGCATGCAGAGTGCTGGATCCTGGTGACGGAGGACAGCCTTGTCAAGGGGTAGAATGGCGATAGGCCAGCCCACAAGGGGCGTCATCTGGGTCGCAGGCGCAAGCAGTGGTATCGGGGCTGCGATTGCCCGGCGGTTGAGCGCGGAGGGGTACACGGTTGCTGCCAGCGCCCGCCGCTCAGCCCGGCTTCGCGTGCTGGCGCGCTCTTATCCATCCTTGCACGCCTTTCCGTGTGACTGCGCTGATGCTGACGCCGTACGCCGAACAGTTGAGGCTTTGGAGGAGCGCTTCGGGGCCATCCGAGCCCTCATCCACTGTGTCGGCACCGCGCTCTTCAAACCCTTTCTGGATATCTCCCCAGAAGAGTTTGCCGAGCTCATCCGCCACAACCTCTGGAGCACTTTCCTGTGTACCCGAGCAGTGCTGCCTGGCATGCTCCACCAACAGCAGGGAATTGTGGTTGCCATAGGCTCGGTCGCTTCCTTGAAGGCCTTCCCACGGTCTTCCGCCTACGGTGGGCTCAAAGCTGCCGTTGCCCAGATGCTCCGGGCCCTTCGAGAAGAGGTACGCCCACACGGTGTCAAAATCATCAACGTCCATGTCGGCGCAACAGAGACCCCCTTGTGGCCTGCCACTATGCGACGCCGCTGGCGTGCCCAAATGTTACTCCCTGACGACGTAGCAAAGACCATTGCCTCCCTCCTCACCCTGGCATCCAACCCTCAACTACTGCCAGAAGAACTGGTGCTGCGTCCACAGCTTGGGGACCTCCCATGAGTCGGCGGACGCCATCCCTACCAGCCACTGAAGTTGCAGCAACTGTAGAGGCTCTGCCCACCTTGCCAGGCGTCTACCTCTTCCGGAATACGGCAGGCAGCATCATCTACGTCGGCAAGGCAAAGAGCCTGCGCCACCGGGTGCGCTCGTACTTCCAGTCCAGCCGTCCAGCAGATGCCAAAACCCAAGCCCTGGTACGGAACATTGCCCGCATTGAGTACATCGTCACCGACACCGAGGTAGAAGCCCTCATCCTGGAGAACACGCTCATCAAGCGTCACAGACCCCGCTATAACATTTTGCTACGCGATGACAAGTCCTACCCCTTCATCCGGATCACCAACGAACCGTATCCCCGCATTTTCCTGACACGGCGACTCGTGCGCGACGGCAGCCTCTATTTTGGTCCCTATACCGACGCAAAGTACGCCAAGCATCTCGTACGGACCATCCGTACATTATTCCCTATCCGGAGCTGCGATCTGCCGCTGAACGACGATTCCATCCGCCGGGGAAAATTTCGTGTCTGCCTGGACTACCACATCGGGAAATGCCTTGGACCCTGTGAGGGTCTGGTCTCGCAAGAGGATTACCGCCGCCTTATCCGCCAGGCTGTTGAGGTCCTGCGTGGACGGACTCGCCACCTTCAGCGGGAGCTGGAGCAGCAGATGCACGCCCTGGCAGCCGAGCTCCGCTTTGAAGAGGCAGCACAGCTCCGAAACCGTCTCCGCATCCTCCAAGAGCATACAGACCGGCAGAAAGTGGTAAGCCTTGACCCGATTGAACGCGATGTACTGGGACTCGCTTTCCAGGATACCGTTGCCTGCGCCGTCTTCTTCAGCGTTCGCGAGGGAAAGCTTGTGGACAAGCGCCACGTCTTTCTCCAGCACACTCACGCTCATGCCCTTGCCCACCTTGTCCAGGCTGCCTTGGAGCAGTGGTACCTGGAACAGCAGGAAGTCCCCGAGGAGATTCTTGTGCCGGAGCTTCCCGAACAGGCAGAGCTTATCGGGCAATGGCTGGGTCACAAGCGGGGGGCCGCTGTCCGCCTGTTGACACCCCGTGCCGGCGAACGAGCCCAACTGATCCGCATGGCGGAGCTCAACGCACGGGCACTGCTGGAAGAGTACCTTCTCCAGCGTGCTAAACGAGCCGGGCATATTCCTCACCCACTCCAAGCCCTCCAGCGGGACCTGCAGCTTCCCGCCCTGCCACGACGGATTGCCTGCATTGACAACTCACACCTGCACGGCGCTGAACCTGTCTCCGCTTTGGTAGTCTTTGTAGACGGTAAACCGCATAAAGCAGAATACCGCCGCTTCCGCTTAGAACAGGTCCCTGGCAACGACGACTTTGCCGCTATGCGAGAAGTTGTCAGCCGTTATGCTCGCCGAATCCTCACCAGAGAAGACACTGCCCCCGACCTCCTCCTGATTGACGGTGGCAAGGGACAACTCTCCGCTGCCGTAGAGGCACTGACACAAAACGGTCTCTATGGGCTATTCCCCGTCCTGGCATTGGCCAAGCGTCTGGAAGAGCTCTTCCGACCAGGGGAGTCCGACTCTCTGGTGCTGCCAAAAACGTCGGAGAGCCTCCGCCTCCTCCAGCGTATCCGCAATGAAGCCCATCGCTTCGCTGTGGAGTACCACCGACTCCGGCGGCACAAATCCACGCTCCAGACCGAGCTTGTTCTCATCCCAGGTATTGGTCCCAAGACAGCTCACCGCCTCCTCACCACCTTCGGCTCCGTCGAGGGCGTCCGCACTGCTTCCTTAGACGAGCTTCGGCGTGTCCTACCTCGCCGCTCCGCAATACTTGTATACCGCCACTTTCATCCCGAAATCGCTTCTTCCCCTGCGCAGCCCACTTTGTAAGAGCTCTTTCCACCATACCAAACGACAGGCGATAGATAGCCCGGACCTCTGGACTCCAGTCCCGAAAGGAAACACGCACAACCACTCCCCTCGCCTAAGGACCGAGTACCCCCATATAGATTCATCAAGCATCCCAACAAACCGCTATTCATTGCCCGGCTTGGGCACACCCCCATCTTTCCACCGCCTATGAAACCACAGCTTCTTCTTGATACTCAGGGGATGAGTGCTGGAAACCCTGAGTGGCATCATACGTGTATGGCTTTGCTCCTGAGGACTGCAAGGCGTTCAGAAGAGAATGGACCGGTCCGCAGTTCAACGTCGCCTTCGTGCCCTAAGCCTTCTTGGCTGGACATGGGGCACACTGATGTTCGGCGGATGCCAGAGCACTATCCGTTTCGCACAGCCATGCCATGGAACACGCTGGGAAACGGCTGCTACAGAAACTGAGCTTTCCCTTTCCTTCGAGCAGCGCCTCCGGTGGGAGGTACAGCGATGGTTGGGGGTACCGTACTGCCATGGAGGGGTTAGCCCTACCTGCGTTGACTGCTCCGGCTTCGTATACCAAGTCTTCGCAGCATTGGGTATTCCAATCCCTCGAACGAGTCTTGAACAAGCAAAGCTGGGACAGCCAGTGGACGCCAATCCCCTGCCGGGCGATCTGGTTTTCGCCTCCAACGGTTCCCGAATTCGGCATGTGGGCATTTATTTAGGCAAGGGTAGGGTTGCTCACGCTTCCCGCAGCCGCGGGGTTGTGGTAGACTCACTCGTGGTCTTCACTTCCATTGGCCCTCACCTTTCTTTTCGCCGCCTCCCTATACCAGCAGAATGATCTCCGTATGCCATGATGACTACATGTGTGTCACTTTCTCCTCATCTGTGGCCGGAACAATGACAGAATGGCAGAGTTTTAGGTGTCTATCGGGCTTGGCACGGTGTTTTTCTTATTTTCCCTATGGCTCTTGCTCAGAGAGCCGCATCGTTGAGATTGGGGTGTATGTCCAACAATCAACCTTGAGGGTACAGCCATGACACTCGTGCGGTTTGAGCCCTTCCGAGGTCTCGATTCCGTGCTTCGGCGCTTCGACGAGCTTTTCGAGGACATGGTCCGCTCCTTCCCTGCCAGGTTCGAGATCGGCAGCTTCGCGCCGCGGGTGGATGTTGTGGAAGACGAGCACAACGTCTATATCCATGCCGAGCTCCCCGGAGTTCGCAAAGAGGATGTGAAAGTAAGCATCTCTGAAGACCGGGTGCTCACCATCCAGGGCGAGAAGAAACAGGAGCAGAAAGAGGAAGGGCGGAACTTCCTGCGGATGGAGCGCTTCTTCGGGAGCTTCTGCCGCAGCTTCATGTTGCCCGAGAACGTCAAGATCGATGACGTAGAGGCTAAGTTTGAGGATGGGGTCCTCACTGTCACGCTCCCGAAGACAGCACCCTCCAAGCCAAAGGAAGTAGAGGTGAAGGTCCGCTAAACCAGACATGGAGCTCGTCTATGCGGGAGGGGAAGCTATATCCCCTCCCGCGCTCTCTTTTTGTGGAATGTTCCACAGATGCTGATAGGGTGCAGCAATGGGACGGATCGTTGGCATTGATTTGGGAACGACGAACTCGGTGATCGCCGTTATGGAGGGGGGGCAGCCAGTGGTGATCCCCAACAGCGAAGGTTCTCGACTGACGCCATCGGTTGTCGGTTTCGCCAAAAGTGGCGAGCGCCTGGTGGGTGCCGCCGCAAAGCGGCAAGCAATTGTCAATCCCAAGAACACCGTATATTCCATAAAGCGCTTCATGGGGCGCCGCCCGGAGGAGGTGCACGAAGAAATGCTCATGGTTCCCTACAAAGTCGTGCCCTCTCCCGATGGTAATGCCGTCCGCGTAGACATCGAAGGACGGTTGTACGCTCCGGAAGAGATCTCAGCGCTGATCTTGCAGAAGCTCAAAACAGACGCAGAAGCCTACCTGGGCGAAAAGATTACCGACGCTGTTATTACAGTGCCGGCATACTTCAACGACGCGCAGCGGCAGGCAACGAAGGTAGCCGGCGAGATCGCCGGGCTCAACGTACGCCGCATCATCAATGAGCCGACTGCCGCTGCCCTGGCCTACGGTCTGGACAAGCGCGGGCGCACCATGACCGTTGCTGTCTACGACTTAGGCGGTGGCACTTTTGACATCTCTATCCTGGAAATCGGTGAAGGGGTTTTCGAGGTAAAAGCCACCAGCGGCGACACCCATCTGGGCGGGGATAACTTTGACCAGCGCTTGGTAGACTATATCGCCGACGAGTTCCTGAAGCAAGAAGGGGTAGACCTGCGCAAAGACCCGATGGCACTGCAGCGGCTGCGGGAAGCCGCCGAGAAAGCGAAGATTGAGCTCTCCCAACTGCTACAGACAGAGGTCAACCTACCCTTTATCACAGCAACGGCAGAAGGGCCGAAGCACTTGCA
>JANWXA010000159.1 GCA_025055465.1 Candidatus Kapaibacterium sp. | reverse complement strand
GAAGGGTTTCTCCAAGGAACTCCCCTGCTACGAGATCCCCGTTGATAAGCCGCACGAGATACGAGTCCCCTCGTTGTAAGGTTCCCTGAGCGGGAGCAATACTGGGCAGGCCCACGAGAAGCAAGACCCAAAAGGGGATGCACCTATGCATTGGCTGAGTTTTTGTAAAAACGGGCGGGTATTGCTGTGGTGCAACCCCGCCCGTGCGCGCCTACGCGTCAACTCGCCCGTCTCATCGTGGGACAAAGACTGGCGAGCTGGCCTCAAGCACGTTCCCGTACACCGGAATTTCCAGCGCCGGGTATTCTGGGTGTGTCGTCTTTAGGCGCACCATGGCGCTGTAGTATCCCTTTTGTTGCGGTATGACGCGAGCGACGAGCTCCACCTGCTGACCGGGTTTGAGTACGGTGTTGTTTTTCAAGCTCAGCGCCAGCCCCGGCGTTGTCTCAATGTCGTAAAGCTTGACCTCCTGTGATGACATGTTCTTTAGCGTCAGTACGGCTTTAGCTTCTTGCCCAATGCGCATGTCTGTGAATACAAAGTACTGCGCCGGAGTAAACGCCAGCGGGCGTATCATTTCTGCCTTGAGCCAGAGCATCTTTGTAGGGGAGCTGGGATCGTTGGTGGAGATAGCCACGCTTTTCGTTACTGGACCGGTAGCGCTGCCGACACGAAGCGTGACATCCATCGTGGCGGTTTCCCCAGGTTTAAGTTCAGTCTTGTCCAGCGGCGCCGTCGTGCAGCCGCAACCGGGCTGGACGCGCTCGATCTTGAGTAGCTCCGTCCCAGCATTTTTCAGGGTGATTCTTGCTTTTAGTGGGTCATCTTTGGGCCCGACCTTACCCCAATCATAAGTATCGCCACCAACGATTTCCAACTTAGGCTGAGCCCATAGTAGAGTGGAGAGCAAAAAGATACCAATGACAGCGCGCCCTGTCATCTTTGTATTTCTGACAGATGGGACAATTACTGCTGTTATGGTGACGCAGAGCCACAGGGCTTAGTGTCGGGGAAGACCCCAGAACAGGGGGAGTTCTACGCCAGCTTCCCAGCGCTGCCAGGCGGCTGCTTTGGCAAGGCTGATGATGGACGATCCCAGTACAATGGCTGGGGCGGCATAGAAGGGAAAACGCCGTGCAAGTATCAGATCATAGCCGATCCGTAAGTGAATTCCCGCCCCGTAGGGTCGCAGGTCAATACTGTGTGCTTGTTCAAGGCGGCGCTGTCGGGAAGGAGGAAAAGTTCGGAATTGGTAGTCTGACGGGCTAAGCACTACTTCCCACTGTTCCTCCCGCACGCGCCATTGGAGAGCCATCCAGCCGCCCAGGCTTAGCCAGAGCCAGCTCCAGAGGCGCTGCTTCATCGCTACTTCAACTCGTGCCAACCAGAAATTGGAACGGAGCTGGTATTCTGTCAGCAGCAAACGCCCGTCTCGCAGAGGCAAGGGCTGAGAAGGGGCAGCAAAGCGAAGGGCAGCCTGTTCAACTGCCAGCGTACTTCGGAAGGCGCTCTGTGAAGCGTACCACCACTCCGCGTGCACACCGAGGCTTGTTTCCCATCCCGTTCCATGGCGATAGGTGGCACAGGTCCATTCGCCTTCTATCGCTTCCAGTGCCGCAACGCTCGGGGTATACGCTATGTGTATTGCGGTGCCAAGAAAGAGGGTAGGGGCGTGAGCGGGAAGCCGTGGAGAGAGTTCCCAGGGGAAACCCTGAGCTGCAGCAATGGTGGGTAACAGCACAAGTCCAGCGGTTCTCCATTTCATTGCTGCAGGGTGAGTATGCGTACTATGTGGACATCCCCGAACTGGAGTCGGCAAAGATAATGTCCAGCAGGCAAGCCGCGGAGGGACCACCGCTGCAGGTGGATCCCTGCTTCTACTCGGCCTTGGAGCAGGGTCTGGACGTGGAGTCCGGCAGTATTGAAAAGAGCAATCTGCACATCTCCATCTGCTGGGAGCTCGTAGATTACAGCAAGCTCATCGCTGACGGGGTTGGGGAGGATCTCCAGGCGGAGCGTTCCTTCGGGCAGCAGTTTAGCAGACAGTCCGCAGACGGAATCTAAGGTGAGTAGCCCACTTGTTGCTGTCACGTTCCAGAAGTCTGGGCAGAGTGTGTCGCCGAGCTGTATCTGCTGGAGCGTCAGCGGAGTGCTGAGCCGTTTCCCCAGGAAAACTCGGAAGCCAAGGTGCACAAGGGTTGAACAACGGCGCAGCCAGCCATAGGGGTGTTGAGCGTGCAGGACGAGGACCCCTGGTCGTTCCTCGCCGATGGTTACCACTTCTGCGCCCTCCAGCACTGTTCCTTCGGTGCGCAGTGCCTCCCATTGCAGGAGGCTAGGCTCGTAACTCATGGCAAGGAAACATCTACCGACGCCTTCTGGGAGGGTGTCCACGTAAATAGAAACCCAGACGAAACCGCCAGGCTTTGCTCGCAGCGGATCCGGAAAACGCATGGCCACAGGAGACGGTGAGAGAGAGAGAACCCGTAGGGGCAAGATACTAACAGGGGTTCCCGGGATGTTTGTGCGGAGGAAGAGGGTATCGAAGAATTCTCCAGCTGTCGGAGGGGCTACGTTCAGAGGTTGTTGAGTGTGCTGACCGGGCTCGAGAAGGATCGGTAGTGAAAGGGATGTCAGAGTGAAGGCAATTCCAGAGGCCAACCAGAGGGTGTCAATCTGCAGAAAGTCCGAGCCAACATTGCGGAGTGTAATGGAATGAGTGATAGAACGGGGACAGGTTGCTGACCAGAGGAAGCGGATGTCCAGAGTTGCTGGGGAAAGGTGTAAGCGCGGTCCCACCCCGATACCACGGAGGAAGAGATACCATTGTCGGGCTTCCAGCGGTACACCGAAGACGCGTTGACCCAAGTCGCTTCGTAATACATAAGCGGCTTCAGCATATCCTGCCGTATGCGGCCGGAAAGCCAGAACCAGCTCCAGCTCGTCGGCAGGCTCGAGTCCTGATGGGGGGAACGGCGATGGGGTTGCGAGGAAAGCGCGGTTGGCTTCGGGAGTATACGGCAGAAGCGTATCCGCGGCATGGAAGCGATAAGTACCGGCATTGCGGAGGCGGAGGCGGACAGTAGCCTGGTTGCCCAAACGTACACGCCCAAAATCAACTGTATCGCCGAAGATATGGACGCCTGGCGAAGCCCCCTCTCCGTACCATCTCCATTGGTGCATGACCCCGAAGCCAGCGACGACCACGGTGTCGCTGCGCTCTTCGGGGGCGGTCGGGTACCGTCGGTAGAAAATGCGTAACTCTATGGTGTCTGCCCCGGGATTTTCAGGGCGGTACCACATGCGGAGCACGATATCCCCGGGACGGGCAGGGACAGTATGTACAGAGTCCACCAGCAGCTCTTTCCCCGGTGGGAAGCTACGATACCGTGTCTCCCAGCGGAGAGGTAGGAGTGTATCTACACCACCTGCTGAGGGCGGAATCAGCCGGACGTGCAGTATGGCTTGCAGTGGTTTCTGGGCGGCGATGAAGACACTGTCTGCAAGGAGAACGTCAGGCTGCACCTCCAAGCGGAGCTCTACCTTGACCCCGGTTAGCACAAAGCTCCGAGTGAGTACAACGCTGGTGTCATGTGCTCGGCGTAGACTTATTCGGAGGGCCGCTTGCTTGAGCCCAAGGGGATAGAACTCTGCGAAGGAAGCAAAGCTCAGCCATAGTTGCTGAGTCTGACGTGGTAAGACAATGATGGGGAAGCGAGTCAGTGGTTCGAACTCCAGGTAATCATACGTGTCGCTTCCCTGTTCGGGGGTCCGTTCAATGGAGAAGTAGGGGCGAACCGGCTCGGGTAGGAGCAGGGTGTCCGGACCGGCGTTGATGATATAGAGGGGACGGGCAATCGGTTTACTGACCAGAGTAACGCCGAAGTCTAAGGTGTCATGCTCCGGACGCTGTGGATCTACGACAATCCGGGGCTGCCCGAACAGGACCGCTGTGCTTACCGCGAAGGCAAGTGCCCAACGGTGCATCATAGCGAATGAACTGAGGAAAGATACGCAGAGCAACCACACAGCAGTTCAGCGATTTGGACCGCGTTCGTTGCTGCGCCTTTCCGGAGATTGTCAGCGACGATCCAGCAACTAAAGCCGGCGGGTACGGACTCATCCACTCGGAGGCGCCCGACGAAGACGGCGTCGTGGCCAGCAGCCATTTTCGGATGGGGGTATCGCTGCGCTTCTGGTTCATCTACCAGTACAATTCCGGGCTGCTGGCGCAGATATTTTCGTAGCTCCCCTATTGCTACAGGCTTGTGCGTTTGGACCCACACAGCTTCAGCGTGTCCGCCCAGTGTCGGTATTCGAACACAAGTGGCGGTGATAGGCAGCTCAGGCATCTCCAGGATTCGGCGGGTTTCGGCCAGAATTTTCCGTTCCTCTTCGCTCCAGCCCTCGAGGTC
>JANWXA010000158.1 GCA_025055465.1 Candidatus Kapaibacterium sp. | reverse complement strand
GCAGCAGCAACCCAAGCTCTACCAGAGTCGGGGGATTATAATTCTCAGGCTCAAAGAGCCTGCCCATAGCGTAAATGGAGTCACGGGTGTCTATATCAAGGACGACGAACCGCGGGTGGAAGCGAGCGGTGTCAATGGCGGACAGCACAGCATCGTATGAGGTAACAACCTTCTGCAGAAAGAGTTGCCACGGGGGTAGCCCACTTTCCTCGCTGTAGGCAATACCGCACACCGCCAACAGCGGTGCCGGATAAACCCGCAGGGGAGGATCCAAAGCGGCGTAGAGGTCACTATCCCCAAGGGCAACGGCAACAGCACGCTGCGTCGCTTCCAGAAGCGATGGATCATAAAGAAAATCCTCAGAGCCAACCTGCACATACCGGAGCAGTGCATACCCCACACCACGCCGTTCTTCCTCAAATTCGGGGGCCCACCGGAGAGCCACCTCTACTCGCACCAAGTGCACGAAGCGTTCTGCTAAGGCGAAGCAGAGGGCTGAACAATTCAGCCGCCGTGCCACAGCCAGTGCAGTGGGTACCTGCCCTTCCCGCTGCAACAGCACAACAACAGAATCTCGCAACACCGTGGGAACAACGCTGTAACGCCCTGTTACTTCGAGCGCCGCTGTCAGAGCCGCTTCCAACTTCGCTGGGCTCAACGCCTGCAGCATAGAACCCACCTGTACCTGCGCCAGCAGGATGACAGAGGTGGTCGGATGCCCATACGCCCACTGCACCCACAGCAGCAGAAAAGCCGTAATAAGGCCCGTTGCCATACCTTCCCTTGTCTGAGGTCAAATCCCACAGACGCCGACTAAACAAATGTCATTGTAACACAATAACCACACGCTACACTCAGACTTGGCGTCTATGGAATCGCCGAGCCAGTCACTACCGATTGAATCATGCATGTTACCTGTACCATCGGTGATTGCAATGGCATCGGGCTGGAAGTATGGGCAAAAGCCATCCAGGCAGGCAATCGCCATCGGGACCTGCGCCATGTTCGATGGTCGCTTATTGCACATCCCCGTACGGTTGCTGAATATGCTCAAGCCTGCCGCCTGCCTCTGCAAGTAACCGCTGACGGCATCGAGCTGGAAAGCACCCGGGTCAGCCTTATCCCCTGTACAACTTATGCACCCATCCGCTGGGGATATTCTGATCCGCTCGCAGCCCGACTAGCTATAGAAGCATTAGAGCTTGCTTTACGTTTGGTGCAACAGGGGAACGCAGATGGCATCGTAACGCTGCCTATTGCCAAGCAAGTTCTACACCAGCTCGGTTGGCGCTATCCCGGGCAGACAGAGTTTCTGGCACACCCCTACCCCGACCGTATCCCTATAATGCTCTTTGTAGCACCCTCACTCCGGGTTGCCCTCTTCACGACGCACATTCCGCTCCGTCGTGTCTACAGTGCCGTTACATCTGAAGCACTCCACAGCTTTGTCCGGCACCTCCAGTGCGGCTTAGCAATAGATTTCGGACTCGAGCGGCCACGAATAGCTCTTTTGGGGCTCAACCCCCATGCGGGAGAGGGCGGCGTGCTGGGCAAGGAAGAAGAGAGTCTGCAGCCGGCACTGGAACGCTTGCGGAACGAAGGCTATTCCATAGATGGCCCATTTGCCGCCGACGCTTTCTTCGGACGTCGGCGCTGGAAGGAATATGACGTCATAATCGCCATGTACCACGACCAAGGGCTCATTCCCTTCAAGCTTTTGGCACAGAATAAAGGGGTGAACGTCACGCTGGGCTTGCCCTTTGTCCGGACCTCACCAGACCACGGTACAGCTTACGACATTGCTGGCAAAGGACTCGCCAAAGCAGACAGCATGCGCCAAGCCCTCCTGCTGGCAGCCGAGCTTGTTCGCCGACGCCATACCCAAGACATGTTCCCCCGGAAAAAGCTTGCTGCAAACTGACCGATGCTGGTCAACGGCGTGCCATACCGCACTATCTGGCGCCGCCATGAGGGTGCGATCGCTTTTATTGACCAGAACCTACTGCCACATCGGTTCGCCATAAAAGAGGCCACCAGCGTAGAGGAAATGGCTGAAGCTATTCGACATATGTCCATCCGGGGAGCCATTGCCTTAGGCGCTGCTGCTGCCTACGGATTAGAACTGGCTGCCCATAGAGCTCCAGATACAGAATTGCCGGCAGCGTTGCATCACGCCGCTACACTGCTGAAGCAGACACGGCCGACTGCCGTCAACATAGCATGGGCAACGGATTCGGTTCTGGAAGCCACAGCAGAGGCAACTACTCCACAAGAGCTGCGTCATCTCCTTCGCACCGCTGTTGATAAACTGGTGAACGCCGAGATAGAGCGCTGCCGCCGTATCGGGGAACACGGTATGCATATTATAAAAAGCCTCGCTGAGAAAAAAGAAGGCGCTCCCGTAAACATCCTGACACACTGCAATGCTGGCTGGCTGGGCTGCGTGGACTACGGAACTGCGTTAGCGCCTATCTACGTTGCTGCTAACAACGGAATACAACTCCACGTTTGGGTCAGCGAGACCCGCCCCCGTAACCAAGGTTCTGCCCTCACCGCATGGGAGCTGCACCAGCATGGCATTCCTTACTCTGTAGTAACCGATAACGCCTGCGGTCACCTCATTCAACGCGGCCTGGTAGATGTGGCTTTCGTGGGTGCCGACCGCATTACCCGGCGCGGGGACACCGCAAACAAAATCGGCACCTATCTCAAGGCTCTGGCCTGCCATGCTCACGGCGTTCCTTTCTACGTAGCAGCTCCTACATCCTCGTTCGACTGGTCCTCCCACGCCAAGCCAGGGCACATCCCAATTGAAGAACGCTCCTCTGATGAAGTCCACACAGCAACGGGCATCTATCAAGGGACTCTCATCACCGTCCGGATTACACCAGAAGGTGCTACTGCATGGAATCCCAGCTTCGATGTAACGCCAGTGGAGTTGCTCTCTGGATTTATCACCGAACATGGGGTTTTCCCTGCGACGATAGAGGGCTTAGAGGAGTTAGCCGCCTATGCCCATGCCTCCTCCTGAAGGCATCATCAAGTTCCATCAGGTATGGGAAAAAGCCCCTCCTCCAATGTCGCCGCTGGTGTGCCAAATGTGCTTCTGGCGGAACATCCTTTTCCAGCACGGTCTCATTGGAGCAA
The DNA here is from genome assembly GCA_025055465.1 of Candidatus Kapaibacterium sp. GTDB lineage: Bacteria > Bacteroidota > Ignavibacteria > Kapaibacteriales > HRBIN21 > HRBIN21. The sequence continues at coordinate 1,274 of JANWXA010000158.1, read as the reverse complement.
CAGCCGACGGCATTGGATACGGCAACGTCAGTATCCGCTGTGCTCCAGGCATTCGCTTTTTCATCACCGGCAGCGGTACCGGGGGTATCCCCGAGCTAACCCCCGAGCACTGCACAGAGGTAGTCTCTGTAGATATTCACCGCAACACCCTCTACTGTCGTGGTCCCGTACAAGCCTCCTCGGAAAGCCTAAGCCACGCGGCCATATACCAGAGCTCACCAATAACGGGGGCTGTCATACATGCCCATCACTCCGCGCTTTGGGAGCGCCTCTGCGGAATCGTCCCCACCACCGATGCGGCCATTCCGTACGGAACCCCTGAGCTGGCGCAAACACTGATTCAGCTTCACCGAGCAAACCGGTTAGGCGGTCAAGGGCTCATTGTTATGGGAGGACACAAGGATGGGCTCCTTTCCTTTGCTCCAACAATAGAAGAAGCTGCTTCACTGTTGTTGGAGGCCATGCATTCTCTTACGGAGTCACACCGTTCGTGACACGAATGCTGAGCGCTCCGCGAACATCTCCGAGCCGGAAGCCGCGCGCTTGGTCCTCGGGATATCGTTGGCGAATTATCTGTGCTACGCCTGGTGCAATCTCCTCGGGGGAACCGTGACACATCAAGCACAGAGGGGTTCGTATGACAATAGGGCGCAACAACCGCAGCTCTGTCCCCCTCCGAAGAACAATGACGGTATCCAGAGAGTGCCCCTCAGCTTGCCAGCGCTGAAACTGCTCCATCCAGGCAGTCTCTACACTATCAGGACGGTTCCACGGATTACGCCACCGCAGCGCCGTGCGGCGAATCACAACTCCGCCGTGCTGCCGCGCAAACTCCTCGGTAAACCGCTGTGCTGTGTCCGCACAGACTTGTACGGCAGCCTCTACCCCACTCCGCAACGCCTCCGCCAACAACTCTTGCATCCGTTGCAGGAAGGCAATCCCAACGGCATCCAGCGAATCTGGCGTCCACTGCAGCATCCGTGGCACCATCCTCTGTTGCATCTGGTGCCACCAAACTATGCCCAGGCCTACCCCGAAGAGCAACAGCACAACCAAGGCTATCATCAAACTGAAGTCATTCCACCGCCGCATTCTCCCTCCTTGTTACTGCGCACTCTGAACGACCGAAAAGGCGATACCGGTATCGTGCTATCCAGCGATACCATGCGTGGCTCACGGGTTCCGGTACGTGCTCTAATATCCACGCTATCATGCGCATCCACCCGCCGAGCAGCCGCAACAGAAGGCATACTGCTTTCACTGCCTCTACTCGC
>JANWXA010000157.1 GCA_025055465.1 Candidatus Kapaibacterium sp. | reverse complement strand
GAGGACGAGCCCTATCGGGCAGCGGGTATACGGGTTGTGGCCGAGGTTCCTGTCGCCGTCTACGGGGTGACCCGCTACGTGTACACAACTGATGCTTTTATGGTTATTCCTGTCTCCATGTTGGGGACCGAATACGTTATTGCTTCCTATCCGGACATGGTGGGAATGTACATGCCCTGGTACACCAATATCCCTTCGGAGACGGTGATAGTGGCGGCTCACGATAACACAGAGGTCTTTTTCACATTGTATGGCAACCCAATTACGCGGACGAGCGGGGGGATGCGGCCCGGGCAGACGAAGAGATGGACCCTCAACAAGGGTGATGTAGTTGCTATAGGGACGGTAGGGCCAGAAGCGGATTTGAGCGGAAGCCTGGTGCGGGCGACGAAGCCGGTGGCGGTCGTATCGGGGAACCAATGCACGAACGTGCCCACAAGTATTCGGTGGTGTGACTTCACATGCGAAATGGAGCTGCCGACGTATGCTTGGGGTAGGACCTATTTTGTAACCCCAATTTTCGGCGGTTCTCGATTCCGGGGGCAGAACTCCGTGATCCGCATCTTTGCTAAAGAGTCAAACACAAAGGTGTATCTGGATGGACAGGAGTGGGCAGTCATTCGGCGGGGCCCGGGAGGTATGAGGGGGGAAGGGTGGCTGGACATAGAAGATCCCGATCCGGCCGAGGTACGGCCAATCGTTATTTCAGCGGACAAGCCTATACAGGTGGTACAGTACAACAAGGGGCAGGAGTCGGACTGGATACCTACGGATCCATTTGAGATGGCGTTACCGTCATTGGAGCAATCTCAGACGCACGTGATCTTTGCTACTCCAGGAGCCGCGGGCGGGGCTGTGGCGCCATTTGGACGGAATTTTATCAACCTGGTTTTTCCGCTCAATGAGGATGGAACGGTGCCAAGCGATTTGGAGTTTGGAGAACTACGCGGCGGGCAGATCGTGTGGACGCCGGTACGCTCCCGTTTCGATCCCACGCGCGTACCCTTCCGTATCCGCGTCAATGGGCGACTATGGGCGTTCAAGGTGCTACGCCTACCTAACACAGGGGCCTTTCAGATTCGGTCGCGGAGTGGGAATTTTCCCTTTATGGCGTATTCGTACGGGGGCTCTGACTACGACTCGTACGGTTTTGTGACGACGATGGCCTTTGGGAAGATGTTGGACCCAGCGGACACGCTGCCACCGTTGGTGACATGGTCTCAGCGGTGTGATGGTTTTGTGGAGGGATTTGCGGTGGACCGTCCTGGGGAGGCATCGGTGCGGAGCAATTTAGCGGAGGTACGGTTAGACCCGGAACAGAGCTATAATTATGCGTTGACGGTGTTAGATCAATTGGTGCCTGGGACGACGGTGTCGGTGCGGTGGCAGTTGGTGGTGGAGGACCCATTGCAGCCGGCACGGGCGGTGGTGGTGTTTATGGATCGGCGAGGGAACGACACGTGCATTCGGGCGGAGTACTCACCGTTTGTGGTGCGGATGGAGCCTGGGTTATTGGACTACGGGTTACTGAAGGTTGGGCAGTGGAAGGAGATGGTGGTGCGGGTGAGTGTGCCGGACGTACCGGGGTATCAGCCGATGCGGGTGACGCGGTTTCGGTTGAAGGATGGGGGGAGGGGATTTGCGTTTGTGACACCGCCGGTGGTGCCGTTCGTATTGGAGCCGGGGCAGGAGGTGGAGTACCGAGTTCGGTTCACGGCGGCGGGGGTGGGGTCGTTTGTGGATTCGGTGGGGATTGGGGATGAGTGTCAATTTCGGTACATTACGGAGTTACGGGCGCGGGTGGGGGACCCGGAGATTCAGGCAAGTGATTACGATTATGGGACGGTGCCGGTAGGGACGGAGGTTCAGGGGTGGATCCAGGTGCGGAACAGTGGGCAGACGGAGTTGGTGATTACGGGGTATCGGGGTCCGGGGGCGCCTGGGGTGTTCAAGGTGGTGAACTGGCCGGTGATATCGGCGGCGAACCCGCTGGTGTTGCGTCCTGGGGAGGTACGGACTCTGCAGGTGAACTTTGCGCCGGCGGATGCGCAGCGGTATACGGATGCGATTGTGTTTAGCAGCGATGCGGGTCGGGTGGATAGTGTGTCGGTATTGGAGGGGGTTGGGGTGAGGGCAGAGATTGTGGCGTGGGGGTATGATTGGGGGCGTCGGCGGGTAGGGCGGGGTCCATACGATGATGGGGGGAGGAGTGGGGTACGGGTACGCAACGTTGGGACACAGCCGTTGACGGTGACGGATGCGGTGCCGTCGGGGCCGACGACGGGCTTTGTATACAACCGTGGGGATTTTGTGGGGCTGAGCTTGCAGCCTGGGGAGGAGAGGGTTGTGCCGGTGCAGTTTGATCCACAGGGGACGGGGTATTACCAGGTGCAGTTGACGCTGCAGAACACGACGGGGACTCCGGTGACGGTGGGCTTACGGGGGGTTGGGATCGTGCCGCGGGTGCGGATGACACCGCGGGTGGACTTTGGGACGACGTTGGTGAATGCTCCGACACCGAACACTGGGAGTGTGACGGTAGAGTGTGTGGAGTGGGAATTTCAAGATGATTTGAGGATAGAGGATATTGTAGCGGTGCCGGCTGGAGGAGTTGGGGAGAGTGGGGCAGCGTTTGGGAGCTTGGGGTTTCGATATGAGAAGGCAGCGCTTGGACTGCCGCGGGTATTGCAGCCTGGGGAGAGTGTGACGTTTGTGGGGGAATTTGTAGCGCAGCGGGCAGGACCTGTTCAGGCAGAGCTCCGTTTGGCAAGTGATGCGGAGAACAATGCGGAGGCAGTTTGCGTGTGGCTGGGCAACGGTATAACGCAGGGGTTGGAGCTGACGGGGTCGCAGGCGACGGTGTGTGCGGGGACGGAGGGGACGCTGGTAGCGAGGGTAGAGAACACGGGGACGGCGCCGATACGGATTACAGGGATACGCCCGGAGAACGCCACACCGGGGGCAACCTTCCGGCTCGGTCCGGCAGCGCCTGCTACGCCGTTCGATCTGCAGCCTGGAGCGGGGGTGGACATCCCCGTGGTCTACATGGTGCCGCAGGCGGGCAATTATTCGGTGGAGGTGGTGGTGGAGAACACGAGTTCGGACAGGCCGGAGGTGCGGACGCGGTTATCGGTAACGGCGTTGTTTTTCCAGAGGAGTTTTCGGATCGACGGGGGACCGTGGAGTGGGATAGCGGGGACGCAGTTTTGGGTCCCGGTCCGGGTAGAGCCGGGGGCAGATATAGGGCAAGCGAACATAACGGCGTTGTTGGTGCGGATGACGTTTGAGCCGACGTTGTTGGGGCCGGAGGTTGGGAGCATACGGGTGGGGACGGCGGGGGCGGGTTTACAGGTGGTCAACCCGGTGGTGACGGGGAATGAGTTACGGTTTTGGTTACAGGCACAGCCGGGGCAGCGGTTTAGTGGGCAGGGAGGGGAGCTGGTACGGGTATTGTTCACGGCGTATTTGTCGCCGTGGGCGGTACAGACGCCGATAGGGTTGAGTGTCGAGGCGCCGGGGAATGCGTGTGTGGAGTTTACGGGCGAAGGGAGTGGATTTCAGTTGCTGCCGGTGTGTGCGTTCAATTTGCGGAAGGTAGTGTTGAGTTCGAGGGGGTACAGTTTGGAGCAGGTACATCCGCAGCCCATAGTGCGTGGGCAGCGGGAGGTAGAGGTAGGGTTTTCCATCGGGATGAGTGGGGAGACGGAGTTGAGTGTGTACAATGGGATGGGGGAGCGGGTGATGAGGGTGGTGGAAGGGGTTTTGGAGGCGGGGGAGTATCGGGTGGTGATACCGGTGGAGCGGTTAGCGCCGGGGTTATACTTTTATCGGCTGCGTTCGGGTCCGTACGTGGAGACTCGGCGTTTGGTGGTCGGGGAATAAGGGAGGACGACGGAGTTGAGGAGCGATGGCTGCCCCCATAGGGCAGCCATCGCTTTCTATTTTAGGGATCGCGCCCAGGGAGCTTGGCCGGAGCCGAATTTTTGCTATCACGGCACTGTGACTGACTCAGTAGCTGAGATGGGGTTCTGTTCAGCGCCTTAGCGTGGTGATGTGGCTGGCGGTTCTCTGAGGCGCTGGAGTCAGCCTTGGGCTGCGTGGTGTCCTTCGTAGGCCCGAGGGAATGTGCGGAGGCAGAAATGAGGTGTAGAGCGGGGTGGCTAAACGGAGCGGTAGGGACAAGATGGAGTCACTTTGTGTAAGTTTGCAGCGACACATTTTGAAATTATGTTGCACAGACAGTCAATAGAAGCCATGACGACGACAGTAGGCCGCTTGCTTGTGGGGATGGTGGTTGGGGGTAGCATGCTGTGGTCGGCTGGGGTGGTGGTAGCGCAAGGTGGGGAGGTGTGCTTTCAGCGGTTCAAAAACAGCAATGTGGGAACGGAGTTCTATTTCTCTTTCCCGCCGTGTTTTGAGGACGAGGCGGTTGGTGGGCAGAACAATGTGGTTATTTA
>JANWXA010000156.1 GCA_025055465.1 Candidatus Kapaibacterium sp. | reverse complement strand
AAGGCGTCCGTAAGCAGATTGCAACAACTCTTGTTTCCATAGATAACCACCGCTTCAGCCTCACTCTTAGCATTGGGCTGACCGAACTGTACCGTCATAGCAGTGCCGAGGAGGCCATACGGGCCGTCCACAAAGCGCTGCAGAAGGCTCTGCGGAAGGGCAACACCGTTGTACCATATGCATAACACCTCGCGCAATGCAGCGCTCCGTCTACCCCGAATTGGCCGAGGCAGTGCTCCGCCTCCTGCGCGAACGGCCTCGAAGACTCTATGAAATTGCCCGCCATCTGAAAATAGGTAGCCGAACCTCGCGTTATGAAGAGCTTCTCGGCGCCCTGGAATGGCTCCAAGCCCAGGGTTTAATAGAGCGCGGCGGCAGACGTCGCTACCGTCTCCGCTTACCCGAGGAGCAGTCCCTTATCGAAGGGGAATTGACTATTGAACACGGTATCGGTATTGTGCGCAGCAGCCATCCAGAGTATCCCGAAATCATCGTCCGACGCCACCACCTCAACACCGCCCTTCCCGGAGACCAAGTACTGGTGTGTCCCCTACGCGAGAGCTCTCGCCGGAAACCTCGCGGCGAGATCGTGAACATTGTGCACCGATCGCGCGAGCTCATCAGCGGAACCGTGGAATACGACGGCAATTTCTTCTTCTTAGTACCAGACGACGAAGGATACTATGTGGACTTCCTTCTCCCTCCTGATAAGCTCCGCGGGGCTCAGCATGGCGACAAAGCTCTTGCTCGGTTTATACACTGGGGCGACCCTCTTAAGAGTCCCGAGGCCGAAATTGTAGAAATTTTAGGACGCGCAGGCGATCCGCGTGCAGAATTTTCCGGCATCCTAAGAGAGTTCGAGCTCCCCTTCCGCTTTCCCCCAGACGTCGAAGAAGAAGCCCGCAGCTTTGCGCATCCCCCAACAGCGGAAGAAATCGCCCAACGCCGGGATTTTCGCCATGAGGTCACTTTTACCATAGATCCCGACGATGCCAAAGATTACGATGATGCCCTCTCCATCCAGCGCTTGCCCAATGGGAACCTACTCCTCGGAGTGCATATCGCTGATGTCAGCTTCTATGTTACTGAAGGAAGCCTAACCGATGAGGAAGCCTTCCAGCGAGGTACAAGTGTGTACCTGGTTGACCGCGTCGTCCCAATGCTGCCAGAAGTGCTTTCAAACGACATCTGCTCATTAGTACCCGACCAGGACAGGCTTACCTACTCCGTGCTAATGGAGTTCACGCCCGAAGGAATCCTCCGCCGGTACGAGCTCTGTGAGTCTGTCATCTGCAGCCGAAGACGTTTCACCTATGATGAAGTACAACACATTCTAACCAGCGGCAAAGGCCCACATGCCGAACATCTTCTACTCCTCCACCAACTGGCTCAGAGCCTACGCCAGCGCCGCTTTCGCGAAGGGGGGATAGATTTCGAGACGATAGAACTCAAGTTCCGACTGGATTCCCATGGGTTCCCTGCCGAAGTAACGGCGAAGTCTCGAACTGACGCCACAGGCCTGGTTGAGGAATGCATGTTAGCCGCTAACCGCGTAGTTGCCGCTTTCATCCAGGAGCGCTCCCGTTACTGGGGACTCGCTGAACCGCTACCCTTTCTCTACCGAATTCACGATGTCCCTGACCCGACAAAAGTGCGTGAAGTCATAGAAATTCTGCGTGCCTTGGGCATACCAGTACGGCGGGAACCCGCAACATCCCAGGAATGGACAGAGCTGCTACGCTTGTTGGAAACACGCCCGGAAAAGCCCCTTATCCACCAATTCTTGCTCCGGGCCATGGCAAAAGCAGTGTATTCCCCGTTTAATATTGGACACTACGGCCTGGGCTTCCCTGCCTATGCACACTTCACCTCACCCATTCGGCGTTACCCTGACCTCATTGCCCACCGGCTACTCAAAAGGTACTCCCAGGGCAGAAAACCCTCTTTGCATCGGCTCCGCCAGCTTCAAGAATATTTGGAGCGCGCCGGCGAACATTGCTCTCGCCGAGAACAGATAGCAGTAGAAGCCGAGCGAGCTTCTATCAAGGCAGCTCAAACTCTCCTGGCCAGCCGCTTACTGGGGCGAAAATACTGGGGCACTGTCACCGGTTTAGTTCCCTTTGGTATGTTTGTCCTATTGGATACAACCTACATCGAAGGGCTACTCCCCTTGCGGGAAATGCCCGATGACTTTTACACTTTCGACGAACGCCGCTATCGCTTCATCGGCAAGAGTACACGTACCAGCTTTACCCTCGGCTCCCGCCTAAAAGTTCAGCTTGTCTCCGTTGATCTCAAGCGACGTCACGTGGATTTACGCCTTGCGCGTTCCGCTCACCGGGCAGGGAGAAAGCCAGTGGGTGAAGGAAGGTCATAAATGCCGTTGTAACTGAAGCAGAGTGCAAAAACTACCAAGGCTATCCAGCCCAACGCACGGCGTCCTGGCGTCAATGGCTCCAGCTCTGGCACCGAGGGATGCTCCAGGCGAATAAGAAGCCGTGTCAGTAATGCCCACACCAGCCATCCCTCCCACGCCTGGAAATACCAGGGAGCAACCCCTTCAACCCAGCGCAGCAATGGCAGAAGGGTCTGCTGCAGGAACTGAATCAGCATATTCGGTGAGTCCGTAGCCAAAACCCCAGCAAACCATCCCAGCAACGGCCCCATACCCAATAGCACCAGGAGCCACCATACCGTTCGCGCCACCACAATGTGGAACCTGCCAAAGAGAGCATACGTGATGTGCCCACCATCTAATTGCCCCAGCGGCAGCAAATTGAGCATTGTCACGAAGAGCCCAAACCAACCTACACACAGGAAAGGATAGTGGTACATTTCGTTCATCGGCGGCAAAAAGCCCTCAGGCGAAGCAAACACTGATGCCAGCCAGTGATAGAGCGGAATATCCCCAAAGTGCAATCCCCATTGTGGAAGCATGTCCAGCTGGACATATTCCGGGTGAATGGCGTACAGATATTCTTTGGACGGCAGCGTCTGGAATCCGATGATAAGAATACCGATACTAACCACAAAGCCAGCCAGCGGACCAGCAATCCCAATATCAAAGAGCACACGGCGAGAGGGGATGGGTGAGAGAGTCCGAATTACCGCCCCGAGTGTCCCGAATGGGAAGAAGAAAGGTAACGGGACCGGCAAAAAATAAGGTAGCGTAACCTCCACCCGATGGAACCGGGCAGCAAAGTAATGTCCAAATTCATGCGCACTCAAAAAGCACAGGATAAGCACCGCGTATGTCAGGCCGTAATGCAAGTTGGATAGTTCCAGCGGATCCCTGCCCATCCATTGCACACCCGCTAACAAGACGGAAAAGAAGGTCAACGCAAAGAGAAGAGCATGGAGCCAGAGTCGTTGTTTGACGGGACGTCGAACTTCCGAAGGAGCAAAGCGTGGCACAGGTGTATATCCCATTTTTTTCCCTTACGGCTCAGGAGTTTCCGACACACGCTGCGGCTCTTCTGGACGCATGTGGGGAAAGAGGATGACATCCCGAATTGTAGGCTGTCCGGTCAAGAGCATAATCAAGCGGTCCAGACCAATGCCCAAGCCTGCTGTTGGCGGCATCCCTACCTCTAATGCCTGCAGGAAGTCTTCATCGATTGGCATGGCTTCTATATCGCCTTTCTCCCGCCAGTGGAATTGCTGCTCAAAGCGCTGGCGCTGCTCCAGCGGGTCAGTCAGTTCGGAAAAAGCGTTCACTATCTCCGTTCCGAACAGAAAGAGCTCGAACCGCTCGGTCACGTCCGGGATGCTACGGTGGCGCTTTGCCAGTGGAGAGAGACTTACAGGGTAATCCGTCACAAACGTCGGCTCAATCAGCCGTGGCTGGACAGCAACGGTAAAAATTTCATCCAGCAGTTTAGGCTCAGACACCGTTGTGGGGAGCTCCAATCCCAGTCTGCGGCTGACATGCCACAGCTCCTCTGCAGAACAGCAACGTAGATCGTATCCCGTGGCTTCCCGTACCGCGTCGTACCAACGGAGTCGACGAAAAGGCCGCCTTAGTTCTATACTCTCCCCCCCACGTTGTAACCGAAGGCTACCATTGACTTCCTGAGCGATGCTCACCAGAAGCTCTTCCACCAGCTCCATCATCCAGTGGTAATCTCGGTAGGCAACATAGAGCTCCAGTGCGGTGAATTCTGGATTATGCAGCCGGTCCATCCCCTCATTACGGAAATTCTTGCCAATCTCATAAACCCCCTCAAAACCACCGACAATAAGGCGCTTCAGATAGAGCTCTGTGGCTATACGGAGGTAAAAGTGACAATCCAGCGCATTGAAATATGTCCGGAACGGGCGAGCATTCGCCCCTCCATAGATAGGCTGCAGAATCGGCGTCTCCACTTCTAGCCAGCCACGTGCATCAAAAAAAGCGCGGATAGCACGGATAATCTGAGCCCGCTTCCGGAAGATCTCACGTACCTCAGGATTGACAACAAG
>JANWXA010000155.1 GCA_025055465.1 Candidatus Kapaibacterium sp. | reverse complement strand
AAAAAGGATTGCGGGAGATGCAACAGGTGGCGAAAGTACCCTAAGACCAGGCCTGCGTCAATACGTTGTACGACATGGAAGAGCAGTACTGAGCGCATCCACCCGAAGAAGGCGCGCAGGAGCACAGTCCCCAAGAGGGCTAAGCTTAGGGCATGAAGGAGCACCGTGTTTCCCGTGGGGATAACTGCGTCAAAGAGGAAGCCGGCGTAGATGGCGGGGGCCATCCCTAACAGGGTATACAGTATGGCGCCAAGGAACGCTTGTAGAAACCATCCCCGGTGAGGGCGGAGCAGGCGCAGGAACATCTTCCAGCGCGAGGTTCCTACCTGTGCCTTCTGGAAGTCCTCTCGGGGTGCCAGGATAACCACTACTCCGGTCCATTGTGCTAGAAAGTCCTCCATTGGCATCCACACGAGGCCGCTGGCGGGATCGCCCACCAAAATCCGTTTGGGTTTTATGCGGTAGAGCAGTACAAAGTGATAGCTGCGGCGTTGGGGCACGTACATGTGGGCGACAGCCGGAAGGGGCAAATCGGGCAACATTGTGGGGAGAATGCGGGCACCTTTTGCGTAGAAGCCGAGATGTTCGGCTGCCCGGACAATGCCCAAGACGGTGGTGCCTTCCCGATCCGTCATCGTATACTGACGTACAATAGCCAGAGGCAGGCTCAGACCCCAGTAACTGGCTACGGAAGCCATCACTGCTGCCCCGCAATCGCTGGGATCGTGTTGCCGGACTACGACGAAGCGGCGCCTCATCCAGAGCTATGGAATTGATGATTGCAAAATTATAGCTTGCTCCTGCAGCAATTTTGCCGGGGGCATTTATAGGGGGAACCGGGTCGGACGCGGCCTCCTTCGGGGTGAAGGCTTTTCCCTATTTTTGCATTTGGTTTTTCTGTGGGCCGGTAGCTCAGTTGGGAGAGCGCCAGAATCGCACTCTGGAGGTCGGGAGTTCGAATCTCCTCCGGTCCACTAATTGCCCCGTGGTGTAATTGGCAACACGCCTGACTCTGGATCAGGAAAGTCCAGGTTCGAGCCCTGGCGGGGCAGCTATACCGGTTCCCCTAACCCCTGATGGATGGTTGCCCCTGTCCATTCCTCTATCGGCTCGAGCGCAGAATCGGCATGCATGGACTCTGGCACTGGTGACCGTTGCGTATAATTTCGCTGAGGGCGCCCTTGCTCTTTGGCTTGGGCACGCTGCTCATAGCTGGGGGATCGTCAGCTTCGGTCTGGATGCTGTGGCAGAGTCGTTCTCTGGAATGGTTATTCTCTGGAGGTTTGCGCCAGGCCTGGGTTGGGTGGAGTCACAACGGTATGCCCGGCGGGAGCAGCGGGCAGTGGTGCTTGTAGGGATAAGCTTCCTGGGACTGGCAGTGCTCATCGGGGTGGAAGCTCTGCAGCGTCTTCTGGAGAATGTACATGCGCACGCTCATGGGATGGCATTCCTTATAGCGGCTGTTTCGCTAATAGTCAAGCCTACCCTCTTTTGGGCAAAGTGGCGTCTCGGGAGACGACTTCGGAGTATCGCCCTCTGCGCTGATGCTAAGCAGACGTTAGCCTGTGCCGGTCTGTCGGCGGCACTGCTTATAGGGCTTGTGTTGCAGCACTGGCTGGGCCTGTGGCAAGCCGATGCGGTGTTGGCTTTTCTCGTTGCTGCGGTTCTGGTGCGTGAGGGGATTCACACCTTACGCCACCGCCATATCCTCTGTTATTAGTCTGATGACCGGACAGTTGCCCATGGGGAAAGGATGGCTTCTTGTGTCAATGGCTCTCCTCTGGAGTTGTGCTCGCGAACGTCCGGCAGAGTCCCTTCGTCCGGCTGTCGGAGACCGCTTTTATGGCGGTACTTATCGAGTCAACGAGGTCGGGGAAGTGCGTTCGTTGGATCCGGTGCAGATCAACGATGTAACCTCTGCTCACGTTGCTGACCAGATTTACGACAAGCTCCTTACACTTGACGAGAACCTGCGTCTGCAGCCGGAGTTAGCAGACCGGTGGGAAATCTCGCCTGATGGCTTGGTCTATCGATATTATCTGCGGCGAGGTGTGTACTTCCATGATCATCCTTGCTTCCCCGGAGGGAAGGGACGAGAAGTGACAGCGGAGGATGTTCGATACTCCTTTACTCGAGCCTGTGATTTCCGTACTGGGACGCTGGTCTACGATTATTTTCGAGGCAAAGTGAGAGGTTCGGATGCCTATTTCGAGGCAACTCGACGCGCTGCCCAGTTGAAGACCTCGCCAAAGGTCACTGCGGTAGACGGCTTTGTTGTCCGGGAACGGTATGTGTTCGAGATCCACTTGACACGCCCCTTTACTCCATTTGAGTATTACGCCTCGATGGTAACTTTTGCCATTGTGCCACGTGAGGCGGTGGAGTACTATGGTACGGACTTTTTCCGCAATCCTGTTGGCTCAGGCCCCTTTGTGTTCGTTTCATGGAGCCCTGACCGAGAGCTTGTGCTCCGACGCAATCCACAATACTGGCAGCGGGATGAGCTGGGCAACCGGATGCCTTATCTGGATGCCATCCGCTTTAGTTTTATCAAGGATGACAAAACTCAGCTGTTGGAATTCCGCCAAGGAAATTTGGAGGAGTGCTATCGCATTCCGGCGGAGTTTTTCCCTCAGGTAGTAAATGAACAAGGCCAGCTGCGGGCTGAATGGAAGCGGTTTCAGCTCCTACGGGTGCCCGCTTTGGCAACCCAATACTATGGGATGTTGACCATCCATCCGCTTTTTCGCGATAGGCGCGTTCGGCAGGCACTGTCGTATGCCGTTGACCGGGAGCGCATCGTGCGCTATGTACTCAAGGGCCAAGCAGGGGAACCTGGGCACTATGGGCTAATCCCGCCCTCGCTACCGGATTATCCGGCCCGGAGTATTCGGGGATATCGCTTTGACCCCGAGCGGGCGCGTCAGCTCTTGAGTGAAGCTGGGTATCCGAACGGACGCGGCTTCCCACGAGTGACGTTGCAGCTTAATGCTGGAGGTGGCCGCAACGTACAGGTTGCGGAAGCAGTACAGGCAATGTTGCGTGAGAATCTGGGCATCGAGGTAGAATTACGGCAGGTTGAATTTGCCCAGCATCTGAAAGAGATTGACGCCGGACGTGTGCCTTTTTTCCGGTTGGGTTGGGTTGCTGACTATCCGGAGCCAGAAAATTTTCTGAATCTCTTCTACGGCAAACTGGTCCCGGAAAATGGAACCGATATTAGTCCCATCAATTCTACCCGATACCGGAATCCTGCCTTTGACGCTTTGTTAGAACGGGCCCTCGCAACTCAAGAACGTCGGCAGCGGATGGAGCTCTATCGTCAAGCCGAGCAGATTGCTCTTGACGATGCTCCAATGATCGTTCTCTTCTACGATGAGGACTACCGTCTGCTGCAGCCCTATGTTGCCGGGTATCGCAACAACGCTATGGACCGGCGCTTCTACAAGTACGTCTGGCTGCGTCCCCTGTAGCGTTCGCTCTGTATGTGCGCGGAATTTTGTTTCTTGCATTTCCATAATGCGCGCGCTTTGCAGGGGTTGCTACTGTTCTTTGACAATTGGGATGGTGGGGGTACTTGTATGGAGCTGCCACCCCACGGAGAAGCTAACCTCGCAGAAGAGTTTTCTATACAACGAGGCCGAAGGAATTACCAGTTTGGACCCTGCTCACATGAGCTACATGTCTGCTATTTGGGTGGGGACACAGCTGTACAACGGGTTAGTGGAGTTCGACACGGCGTTGCGTGTGGTACCGTGCTTAGCTCGTGCATGGAGTAGGGATGCTACCGGGCGATTGTGGTGCTTTGTGTTACGCCGCGATGTCTTCTTCCACGACGATCCCTGTTTCGGGGGTAAGCCGCGGCGGTTCCGCGCTGCGGATGTGAAGTTCTCATTTGAGCGTATCTGCGATGCGCGGACACGCTCGCCTGGCCTCTGGGTTTTCTGGGGGAAAATTGTGGGTGTGGAGGAATTTCATGCAGCGACACTCCGTGGCGAACGCCTACCGGAGGGGGTTCGTGGGATACGGGTTGTGGACGATACTACGGTAGAGATAGAGCTACAACGCCCGTTTGCCCCGTTCCTATCGCTCCTGACTATGCCCTATTGCTGGATCGTTCCTGAGGAGGCGGTACGCTCGTACGGCAAGGATTTCTTTCGGCATCCAGTGGGGACTGGGCCGTTCCGGCTGCTGGAGTGGCAGCCGGATGTGCGGCTTGTACTACTGCGGAATGAGCGCTACTTCAAAGTGGATGCCACAGGAACTCGGTTGCCGTATTTGGATTCTGTTGTCGTACGCTTCCTCCGTGATCCGAGGACGGCTTTTTGGGAATTCCAGCAGGGGCGGCTGGATATGGTTTCGGGCATAGATCCCAGCCTCTTACCAGCGGTGCTGACCCCAGATGGGCGGCTGCGTCCGGAGTTTGCTCACTACCAGCTCTTGAGCTCTCCAGCATATGCCATAGAATACTATGGCATCATGCTGGACACGACTACGGAAGGGGGA
>JANWXA010000154.1 GCA_025055465.1 Candidatus Kapaibacterium sp. | reverse complement strand
CTATCGAGCGCGCCATAGCCGAGCTGCCCACCGTGGAATTGTAATCCCCCTGGCTTTCGAGAACTTTGTCCGCGAAAGCAAACCGTCGCAATGCATTCTGACCTCATCCACCTTCGCATCTTCCCTCTGGAACAGCTTGTCCTACACGAGGCGACCGAAGCAGATCGCGTCTCTGAGCTGCAAAAACGCATAGAACACAGCGGGGTACTTCGGAATCCACCGATAGTCGCATTCCTGCAAGGGGAGCTCTTCTTAGTGCTGGACGGCGCAACACGGGTTACTGCCTTCCACCGCATGCGCATCCCCACAATAGTAGCTCAAGTGGTCCAGTACCCCAGTGCACAGGTACACGTGCAGGCATGGTGCCACTTCCTCCCGGAGCAAAGCATTGAAAACCTGCAACGCTTTGCCACCGAGCTGGGGCTTACTCCGACCGAAGTACCTCTGCCTGAAGCGCAGCAAATGATAAGAAAACGGGCTGCGATTGCCTATGCCGTTGACCATCAGGGGCGTGCACTGGCGTTCTGCTGCACCCTGCCCTTGTCGTCATCGCTGCTCATGCTCAGAGAATTGATCCACCGATACTCGAATCCCCAACCCTTCCAGCGAGTTGCCTGGGAAGAAGCCGAGGCACTTCTACAGCATGAACTCCAGCGCGAAGGTACCTACGTCGGCTTCCCCTCATTTACGCCGGAAGAGATCCGTTCGCTGGCGCTCAGTGGAGCAAGATTCCCTGCCGGCATCACACGCCACATCATTGCTGGTCGCTTGCTCCGTGCCGACATACCCTTGGCAGAGTTACAGCGTCCCACGTCCATAGCCGAGAAGAACCGCTGGCTCCAGCAGTGGTGGCACGAGCGTTTGCACCATCATCGTCTACGTTATTATCCAGAACCAACATTCGTGTGCGACGACTGATCTTTCCATGCTCCAGTTAGGGCGTTTCCGCATTGATACCATTGAAACTGGGCGCTTTGGTTTAGATGGCGGAGCCATGTTCGGCGTCGTGCCTAAACCCCTATGGGAGAAAGCATATCATCCTGCTGATCCAGCCAACCGGATCCCTATGGCAGCCCGAGCTCTCTTGCTGCGTTGGGAAGAACACGCTGTCATGGTAGATACAGGTAACGGCATAAAGATGCCGCAAAAACAGCGCCAAATCTATGCCCTGGACACTTCTCAATACTCGTTAGAAGAGTCGCTCCGACAGGTCGGACTATGTCCCGAGGATATTACCGCCGTTATCCTCACCCACCTTCACTTTGACCACGCTGGAGGAAGCACACGCCTGGATTCGGCCGGTGCAGTTGTCCCCACCTTCCCAAAGGCTCGATACTACGTCCAACGCGACCATCTTCGCTGGGCACGGCAGCCGACTGAGAAAGACCGCGCCTCCTTTCTCGCCGAAGATTTTGAACCTCTAATTGCTGAGGGTGTGCTCGAAGTGTTGGATGGCGAAGGGGAGCTTTTCCCTGGCATCCGCCTTTTGCTTGTCCACGGGCATACCCAGGCAATGCAACTGGTTTTGGTAAGCGACGCAGGACAACATCTCCTCTTCTGCGCCGATCTTTGCCCCACAGCAGCCCATGTAGCCTATCCTTACATCATGGCGTATGATAACTTCCCCTTGACCACGCTGGAAGAGAAGAAGCGCATTCTGCCTCAGGCTTATGAAGAAGGATGGATCCTATGCTTCGAGCACGACGCCTTTGTGCAAGCCGCCCGACTTCAGCCCACAACAAAAGGCTTCACTATCGGGGAATCCCTTACCATTACCTCGTATGAGACAGCCCCAGCACCCACTATGGATTGAGCACGCGCCCGGGGAAACGCCGCACAAACTCTGCCCACGTGCGAGGCGTTCCCCCATCAAGGATCCGGGATCGGCGAAAAGCATGGCAGAGAGCAACGGCCAAGGCATCAGAAATATCATAGAAACGTGGTGCAGCAGGAAGTCCTAAGAGGGCTTGCACCATATACCGAACCTGCTCTTTTGCAGCGTTGCCACGACCAGTCACTGACTGCTTGACTTCCCGGGGTGAGTATTCGACAATTGGTAGATTCGCCAGAGCAAGAGCCAAGAGAACTATACCACGGGCTTGCGCCAGCTTAGCCAAGGATTGGGCATTGCGGGAGTAAAACGCGGTCTCCACAGCCGCCTCGTGAGGATTAGTGCGCTCGAGCACCCCCTGAAGACGCCCAAAGATGAAGCGAAGCCGTGATGGGAGTTCTACTACGTTGCGCCGGGCCTCTATGACCCCGTACTCCAGCACTTGAAAACACCCTGCGTGCAAGGCGATAACTCCATAGCCACAACGAAAGCTACCGGGATCAATCCCTACGATTCGAAAGGCCTCAGACATGCTGAAGCTCTTCTAAGAGAGCATCGTCCATTTCAAAATTAGAGTACACATTTTGCACATCGTCCAGCTCTTCCAGGGTCTCCAGAAACTTTAGCAGGCGCTCGGCTTGGTCACGGGCCTCAATGCGAACAGTGCTCTTAGGCAGCCATTCCAGTTTTGCCTCCTTGACATATAGTCCATGCTCTTGGAGGATCCGCCGGCACGTCGCCAAGTCCGAGGGAGCGCAATAGACGATGTAGTTGCCGTCACCTGGGACGACGTCATCGGCACCTGCCTCCAAAGCATACTCCAGTACTTGTTCTTCACTCAGCTTTTCTCCCTCAACGTAGAGAACTCCCCGGCGTTCGAAATTCCAGAGTACCGAGCCGGTTTCCCCCAGATTCCCCCCCAGGCGGCTCAGGGTAGAACGTAGTTGGGAAACAGTCCTGTTCCGGTTGTCAGTCACCACCTCAATCAGCAGGGCAACACCGAACGGAGCATAACCCTCGTAAAGCACTTCCTCCAATTGCCCCTCCTCGCCGTAGAGTTCACCCGTTCCACGCTGAATGGCACGGCGGATGTTTTCCATCGGCATGTTAGCGGCACGAGCGTTTTCTATAGCCAAACGCAAGCGCGGGTTCGCTTCGGGATCCCCACCACCCATGCGTGCTGAAATAGTAAGTTCCCGTGCCAGACGGGTAAAGAGTTTCCCTCGGCGCGCATCCACCACCGATTTTCTATGGCGGATATTTGCCCACTTGCTATGACCTGCCATAACACCTGGAACGGCTGATGGAACTGCCATCAAAACACACAAATTTATAGCTTTTCCTCAGCATCCCTTTCCCCGAAGAGACAGCCTGAAGAGCCTGCCCAAGGCATATCGTTATAGCGGACGCCCATCAACGCTGCCCGTCCCGTCCGCGCCAGCGCCATCACTGGCAACGGACGCTGCCACTCGGGCAACCAGACCAGCATAACCCGTAGCTCTACAGTGTTCATCCCAACGGGGGTATAGATACACGCAGCATAGGCTATTCGCTCCTGTAGGATATAAAAGGGCCATTCCTGCTTTGGAATTGCTTCCAGATGTTCTTTCGTTGGCTGGAGTACTACTCCTTTGCCCGCGAAGGAAAAAAGCGGCTTGAGCACATAGCTGCTCAGGTCGTCCGGAATTTCTGCCAGTTCTGAAAGCCGATATGTCTTCGGCAATGTCGGGTGCTGTAGATATGGCAATGCGAACTTGCTCATGCGGAAATACCAATTTGGATGCCCTGCCCATTCTACCTCGATCTCATCCGTCCAGCGAAACGGCAAGCAGGCACCGTATTCTTCCAATTCGTCCACTATAGCACGATTGAAGATCCGGCGGACAGGTATCCAGGAGCCGTTCCGCCAGCGAAAGAGTCTTTTCCCCTCCTTGCGCAAGCTGCAGATATCCACCGCCTCAATGCCCATTATATGCTCCAATGCCGTGAAGTCTGGCCGCGTCTTCTGCTGTTCGGGACGGTAGTCTGCCAACACGACTTCCTCAGGAGCACAATCAGCCAGAATTGCCCGGCGCAGGATATCCCAATATTGCTCATCGGAAAGGTTGCTAAAGGTATACGTCCACGTTGGTTCAAGGCCATAGGTCTCGCGGGCAAGGCGAGCATAGAAATACTGATAAGCAAAAAGCGATGGAAAACCCTGGAGCTCAACCAAGCGGAGCCCCCAACCCTCATCCTGTTCCCGGACAACAGCAAAATCCACCACAGCAAATAGGGGATACTGCGGCTCGTTCGGCACTCGGTAAACCTCAGGGATGGCTCTCTCGGATAGAGCTCGGTACCGTGCTGTTGCACACTGCAGTGTGATCTCTTCGGCCGCTTGTTCCAGTTGTCGGCGGAAAGCGTGGGAAACAAAAATTGGGGCTTCACACACTCGGAATTCGATAGGGCAGCGAACGGCTTCCTCTAATGCTGTACGA
Source organism: Candidatus Kapaibacterium sp. (assembly GCA_025055465.1). Classification (GTDB taxonomy): domain Bacteria; phylum Bacteroidota; class Ignavibacteria; order Kapaibacteriales; family HRBIN21; genus HRBIN21. The sequence continues at coordinate 245 of JANWXA010000154.1, read as the reverse complement.
AAGCGAGCATAACGCTCCGGAGTATAGACATGCTCGGCAAACCGACGCTGCATAGTGGGCAACATAGGGGGACACTCCCTATGGGGCATTCTGCTCGGATAGTACGTACCGAGGAGGAGTGGGCGAAAGCTGCAGTCCCAGGCGTTGAGCAACAGGAAGAACGTTCTCAGGCGCTTCCAAGCTCGCTAACTGTTGACGCCGATACACGACGACCGCTTCCAACGAATCGCAAGCCCGGCGCAACT
>JANWXA010000153.1 GCA_025055465.1 Candidatus Kapaibacterium sp. | reverse complement strand
CTGCAGAATTTTCAACTACTTCCATTTCAACCTCCTGACCAGACCCGCAGGTTTGCAGCGGCCGCAGACATTGGAATCTGGATGCAGCCGGCTATTTCTACGAGCGAGGCGATGGGCGTAGGACTGCCCGTTCTCCTTCCACGTCGGCTTTCTCTCAGTCATTTGATTGTTGAGGGAATCAGTGGGTGGTATTGGGAGGAGCCCGGGGGCTTTGAGATGGCACTGCAGCGGGCGGTAGAATCTATAGTAAACCTGCCTGAGCACGCACGAACGGAGTGGCATCGGCAGCTGGCAGCGGCACACACTCAGCGGTTTGCTTATGAAGCGATATTGGACCAAATTATCAATGAGTTAGGCTTGACCCTGCCATGCAAAGTGGGCACTTGAGCGAACGGGGTCTGAGAAAGGAGTGGGCCCTGGTCGTTGGAATTGTAGCTGGAGGTTGGTCGTTTATATTAGCCTTTGGACAGAGTCAGAATTTTCTCTACGCTGATGATGCCCTGCCCTTCGTGGTTCGGATTCACCAAGGGCAGACGCATCCGCACCATCTCGTCATAGGTGGGCTGGGGTGTATCAACCGGGCGCTGGAGTGGACGAGGCCCCAGGATTTCTTGCACAGTCTGGGGCTTGCTCGAGTTTTTGTTGTGGTGATGAGCGTCATTGCGGTGGCAGCGGTCGGCTATATAGCTTGGAGCTGGTTTCGCAGTCTTTGGTCCGTTCTTGCGGCGATGTTGTTGCTGATGGCGAGCTATGGTTTCTGGGCATATAGCGTTGTCCCGGATTTCTATGTACCGGGCATTGCGGCAATTATGGTGGCAATGATTGGAATAGAACGTTTTCAGGATACGGGGAAAGCAGGGTGGTTGGGGATGACTGCAGGTGCCACATGGTTAGCAACAATGTGCCATCAGAGCTACGGCATTTTCGCTCTTATTGTCGGTGCAGTGCTCTTCTCCAAACGCGCCAAGTATGCGGTTGGCTTCATAGTGGTGAGCTCTTTGCTCGTGGCGATTTCGTATCTACTGGCATTTCGGATGCAGCAGGAATATCAGGCCTTTGGGGATTTTGTGCTGGGCTACGTGCCCCATATGCAGTTTACCCCCTATGATGAACTGCAGTGGATGACCCCCGTCTATGCTGCCGTTGGTATGTTGCGTGCGTGGACCTTTCCAGAATATTTCGTGCGGCTGGATAGCTGCTGGGAATGGGTTCTTCAAAGCTGGGAGATGAAACTTCTCCTGGATGAGCGTTTCCTGTTACGGGGACTCCCGTCGGGATTGGCTCTCGTGCTGGGGGCTGTTGGAGTTCTCAGTGTAGGGGCCCTGTTTTTTATCGCAATACGGAAAGGGCCTCTGCTGCACCGCTATCTCCGCGGGCGCTGGAGCTACTGGGTATTGCTGGGCTGGGCAGCCGCGCTAGGGATTCTGGCGTTTCTATGGGAGCCCAGCTCGAATGAATTCTGGCTCTGGATGCCTCCGGTTATAGGGGTGGCTCTTTCTGGGCTATCCGCCGCCAAGCCTGCAGGGACCCTCTGGGTGAGCATGGGCGGGCTTATGCTAACCACAGCGCCAATCATTTGGCTGTATCGTTCGCCGGACAGCGACATATATAGCGTCAACAAGCGTTATCGGACTCAGTTGCAGCCCAGTGATGTTCTCATTACCGGTGATTTTCAGCAAACGATAGCGTTGAACTGGCTATACCCAACCCCGGCGCGTGTACTCCAGTACGAAGTTGGGCGGCTGGTGTGGGGTGACTCTGCCTTGCAACGAGCGCTTGGGGAGTTAGCCCGCCTGGGCTCAAAGGGGCGGCTGGTCCTCGACCCTATGATCGTCATGCCGCATCGCTCGGAGATTGCCTTGCGGCGGAAGTTGCCTGGCTGGGAGGAAAAGCATGCTCAGGAGACGTTGGAGCGGATCTCTGAGTTTTGCCAGGGAAGTGAGGATGAGCGTCGGGAGCAGCACAGGGAGGTTTCGAGAGAACACGGGAGAAAGAGGGACGAGAAGATAAGGAGAACGAGAGCAAGGGGGAATCATGCACCGGTTGCACACCAATTGCAAAGCCGACGACGCATTCCGCTCGTGGGAGTCTGGCGGGACGGTGGGGGAGTCGTGGAATTCGAGCAGCGCAGCCTGCCTGGTTTGGAGTGGATTCGATGATTCGTCTATTGGCTGCCGTGCCGACGCCGCCGCCCTATGCGGGACCAGAAGTGGGGATGGAGTTGCTCCTGCGGTACTGGCATTCCGAGCGAATCCAGCTCCACCACCTGCGGGCAAACATACGGCAGAGCAATGCTGAGAAAGGGCGTCTGGATTGGCGTGGGATACGAATGTTTTTGCGAGTTTGGGTCCAGTACTGCTGGCTGCTGTGGCGTTGGCGACCTCATGTGGTCTTCTTGCTTCTCTCCTCCAGCCGGGTTGGTTTTCTGCGCGATGTGCTGTTAATCAGTACGGCAAGACTTTATGGGGCCCAAGTCGTTGGACAATACCGTGGGGGGAACTTTGCCGGCTTCTACAGGGGACAGCCGCGACACTGGCAATGCCTTATCCGTTCTGCTCTCCAACAGCTTGCGAAAGTGTTGGTCCAGAGTCGGGGTTTGCAGGCGCAGTTCTCCGGAGTGCTACCGGCAGAGCGCCTTGCTGTGCTGCCGAATGGGGTTTCCTTAGCGGATTTTCCGGGGCGCAGCCGTAAGGTTGCTGAGGCCCTACCATATCGCTTGCTCTTCGTTGGACATGTGTCCTTTGCAAAAGGCTTCCGGGAAGTAACGCGGGCATACTGCCGGCTCCAGCAGGAGATGCCGGTAGAGCTCTGGGTTGCCGGAACGCGAATCGCCAGCCCGCGCATTGTGCAAAGCTTTTTGCCCCCAGAGTGGAGCCATTACTACGCAGCCTATGGTGTGGAGATCGAGGCGGAGATAGAACGGTTTCTTGCTGAAGCTGCGCAACGCGACAATGTGCACATCTTGGGCATCGTCTCTGCTTCTGCTGTAAAGCAATGGATGGCAGCGGTTGATTTGCTTGTCCTGCCCTCGTATAGCGAGGGTTTCTCGATGGCAGTGTTGGAAGCAATGGCGGCAGGTTTACCTGTAGTAGTTACCCCTGTTGGGGCACTGGGTGAGCTCGTCCAGGATGGGGTACATGGCAGAGTTGTGCCGGTAGGGGATGCCGACGCGCTCTACCGGGCCCTTCGCTCGTGCTTAGAGCAGCCCGATTGGATGCGACAAGTGGGAGAGCGCAATCGCCGCTTCGTCCTCGAGAATTTTGCCATTGAGCGCGTAGTGAATCGCTTAGAGGCGGAAATCTGCGCCATATTGGATGGGGTTAGGGGTCGGGGATGATAGAGCGAGCAATCCTGCTGGGCATGGGATTTTTTATGGTGAGCCGCTTTTTGACGGAAAAGCTTCGCCTTCTGCCGAAGTGGGTAGACGTGCTGGACATGCCGGTTGCATTGGCGATTATCGTGCTGGGTTTCCTCTTCCGCCCGGCAATGGGCTCGGAAACAACCGTGGAGGATCGTCGGATTGCGCGACTGTGTTTCCTGTTGTTGTTGGCGACCGGGATATCGGTGCTGGTAAACGCTGACCGCGTCTTTCTCCCTGCGGTAATACTGTTTACTATGGGCTTTGCCGGCGGACCGCTGCTGTTTTTGGCCCTGGGCCGGTGGATTATGCAACCGCAGGGATTTGCTCTCGCGCTACGGCGGATGCTTGTCGGGTTATTAGTGTTGAACTTGTTTGTCGTTCTTGTGTGGGACTTTCCTGCTTTCCTGGCCTACGCTGATCCGGATAAGCTCTCGGGGACTTTCGGTAACAATGCCTATCAGTTTTCCTTTTTCCTTGCCGTAGCGGCAGGAGTGTTGTTAGGGTTAGGCGAGCTGCGGGCTACCCCACGGTTGGTCGTAATAGGACTCCAGATTGCCCTCTTTGTACTCTTCTACCTTTTGCAGTTCCGGGCTGGATTTCCCTTCTTCCTGATAGCCTATGGAGTGATGATGATTGCACTCTACGGGCAGCGTGTTCTTCGAGGGGTTGTTTTGAGTGCTGTTGCGGTGTTCTTCAGCGCTGTCCTCGTGGACAAGGCACTGGAGGAGTTGACTGGTCGCTCTCAGCAGCGGTTCACTGATTATACATCGCGGGCAGCGCAGGGAGACTTGGGATACAGCGATCTGCTGCTCATTTTAGCAAATCCGGGGGATTATCTCCACTATGCAAAGTTTCAGGCTTTTCCGGCAACGGCCCGTATGCTGTGGGAAAACCCCTGGGCATTGTTGGTGGGAGTGGGACCAGGCAATTACGTCAGCCGTGCATACTACACCTTCAATGTGGAGTTTAGTTCGACTGAGCTCAAAGGCAAGGGAGTTGGAGGAGTTGTACAACAGCTTTTTGGGGTGACGAAGCCGTGGGCAACCGAGATTAGCCAAGAGTATCTGGGTACTTTGCCCCGCGAGATTGTGTTTGGGTCGTACATTTTTGCCAGCCCATACTCCAGTTATTTGGCTCCGGTTGCAGAAGTTGGAATTTTGGGAGCAATAGCAGTTTTTGGGTTTTATGGCTATATGGTCCGCCGTTCGTTCCAGTTAGTCCGGCTGGC
>JANWXA010000152.1 GCA_025055465.1 Candidatus Kapaibacterium sp. | reverse complement strand
CGACTAAGCAATGATTCGGGAGCAGTCTGCAAAGGCGGTGCAACGCTCTCAGCACGAAAGACAGCGTGTTGAGTCTCTGGAAGCCGGGGTAAGCGCCCTCTCTGCCAAGCGATTGCCGAGTGGCTCAGCCCTGAGTACACAAAGGACGCACCGGGTACCCCGCTGGAAGATACCATATTGTTGGACCCAGCATATAGGAAGTGCTCGAAGCGCAGTATTTTTGCATGATTAGTGGTGGACATGTCTTGTTGGGTTTTGGAACAGGGATGACGGTTGGTTCAGCAGGTAGGATGACCAAATCCGTGCGGAAGCAAGATGTAGAGCGCTGCTGGTGGGTTGTAGATGCATCGGGCAAGACATTGGGGCGCTTGGCGTCGCAAATAGCACGGCTCCTTCGTGGCAAACATAAGCCCTACTTTACTCCTCATGTAGATTGTGGAGATTTTGTTATCGTGGTTAACGCTGCCAAGGTAAAGGTGGAGGGCAAACGGTGGCTGAAGAAAGAGTACTTTCACTACACCGGGTATCCTGGAGGGGCACGTTTTGAGCGCTTTCAGGACCTTCTGCGGCGCAAGCCTGAGGTTGTTATCGAGCATGCTGTCTGGGGTATGCTTCCCAAAGGCCGACTGGGACGGCGTGTGATTCGGAAGCTGAAAGTATACGCCGGTCCAGAGCATCCACATCAAGCACAACAGCCCCAGCCGTATGAATTTCCGTATCCATGTGACTAACGTGAAATAGGGGTTAGAGATGTCACGGAATATTCTGACAACGGGGCGCCGCAAAGCTGCGATTGCCCGTGTTGTGCTTATGCCGGGGACAGGGAACATCATTGTCAACGGACGCGCTTTCGAGGACTATTTCCCTGTGGAAGCGCACCGAAGGGATGTCCTGCTGCCCCTGGAGCTGACAAATGCTCTCGGTCGCTTTGACATTCGGGCAAATGTTAGTGGCGGCGGTGTAAGTGGGCAAGCTGGAGCTATTCGGTTAGGGATTGCTCGGGCCCTGGTGGAGGTAGATGAAGAATTCCGAAAAGTCCTGCGCTCGGCGGGGCTGCTGACCCGCGACTCCCGAATGGTGGAGCGCAAGAAGTATGGGCAAAAGAAAGCACGAAAGCGCTTCCAGTTTTCCAAGCGCTGACGGTGGTTTGTTCAATGGATATATCGGAGGATGGAACCGGTGGCTGTAGAGCAACTTATCCAGGTTGGCGCCCATTTCGGGCATCTGGCGCGGCGTTGGAATCCCAAGATGCGCCCATTTATCTTTGCAGAGCGAAATGGCATCCACATTATTGATGTGCGTAAGACCCAAGCCCTATTAGAAGTTGCTCGAGCTGCGGTCGTAGAGGCAACTGCTCAGGGGAAGTTTGTACTCTTTGTGGGCACGAAGGCTCAGGCTAAGAACATTATCCGCCGCGAGGCAGAGCGCTGCGGTATGCCGTACGTTGTCGAGCGATGGCTAGGGGGGACACTGACAAACTTTTCCACCATCCGTCAAAGTATCCGCCGCCTAGCGACTATTGATAAGTGGGAAGCAGACGGCACTTTAGAACAGTTTACGAAGAAGGAACGCCTCCAATTACTGCGCGAGAGAGAAAAGCTTCGCACTCTTTTCGGCGGGATTGAGCAGATGAATCGTCTGCCTGGCATGCTCTACATTGTAGATATTGTGCGTGAACATATTGCCGTCAAGGAGGCTCACATCCTGGGGATTCCCACTGTTGGCATCGTAGATACCAACGCTGACCCAGAAGCTGTCAACTACCCTATTCCGGCTAACGATGACTCTGTAGCAACCATAGACTTGTTCACTCGCGTCGTCGCGGACGCTGTTATTGAGGGGCGTCACCTGGCGCGCCAGCATGGCAAGGACTTGGAGGCTCTTCTGGAAGGACAGGAGCAGAAGAACGAACCCGAAGCTGGGCTGCAACGGCGGCGTCGGTTGGGAGAATCAACGGATACGGCAGGGACAGTGGCAAGTGGAACCGAATAGCAGCGTGGGCGCATTATGGGTGCTATTACTCCGCAGCTTATCAAGGAACTGCGCGAAAAGACTGGTGCTGGATTTACTGACTGTAAAAACGCGTTGGAAGCTGCCAATGGCGACCTGCAGGCAGCGATTGAATATTTGCGTCAGCGCGGTGCCGTGCTGGCAGCTAAGCGGGCGGACCGGGTTGCTCGAGAAGGAGTTGTGCTGGCAGCTACATCTCCTGATGGCTCTAAGGCGGTGCTCTTGGAGCTCAACTGTGAGACTGATTTTGTAGCACGCAATGCAGAGTTCATCCACTTTGCCCATGAGATTGTGCGGGTGCTTTTAGAGAAGGCGGTGAATTCGCAGGACGAGCTCTGGTCCAGCGACATCGGTGGCAAGACGCTGGGAAATTTACGGGATGAGATGGTCGCTAAGGTTGGAGAGAAGATCCACCTCCGGCGTTATCATGTTTTAGCCACCGATGCTTTTTTCACCTCGTACGTGCATGCTGGAAGTCGGTTGGCAGCAGTGGTGGAAGTATTGCCATCACAGCCACCGGAGGAGCTTCGCCCGTTGTTACGAGATTTGGCGATGCAGGTGGCGGCAATGCAGCCAGAGTATGTCCGGCGGGAAGAAGTTCCGGCAGAGCTCTACGAGCGGGAACTGCAGCTCCATCGCCAACAGGCCCTCAGTGAGGGGAAACCCCCGGAGGTTGCTGAGCAGATTGCGCGCGGACGCCTTGAGAAATTTCTTCAAGAGCGCTGCCTACTGGAGCAAGCGTATATCCGTGAGCCTAATCAGACCGTTGGCGATGTCATTACTGGAGCTGGCCAGCGCCTGGGTATACCGATAGAAGTCCGTCGTTTCTGGCGGTACTTCTTGGGAGAAACTGAACATGGAGGCAATTAGCCCTCCCAGCTTCCGGCGTGTCTTGCTGAAAGTTTCTGGCGAAGCCCTTATGGGCTCGCAACGCTTTGGGATCGACCCCACAACTCTTTCAGCGTTAGCCGAGGAAATTGTGAGTGTTTACCACTTGGGCGTTCAGATTGGGATTGTTATTGGCGGGGGGAATATCTTCCGGGGAATCCAGGCCGCGGTGCAAGGCATTGACAAAGTGGTGGGAGACTACATGGGAATGTTAGCGACGGTTATCAATGGGCTGGCTTTGCAGAATGCCATAGAAGCCCGTGGGGTCCCCACACGGCTACAGACTGCCATTGCAATGGCGCAAATCGCCGAACCTTTTATCCGACGCCGGGCAATTCGACATCTGGAAAAGGGCCGGATTGTCATCTTCGCGGCGGGAACGGGGAGTCCGTATTTTACAACCGATACCGCCGCCGCTCTGCGGGCGATTGAAATTGGTGCAGAAATTATCCTAAAGGGCACTCGTGTGGATGGCGTCTACGATGCGGACCCGGAGAAAGTGGTTGCGGCACGACGCTATGAACGGATTAGTTCGCGTGAAGTCCTGGAAAAAGGCCTAAAGGTAATGGATTTGACAGCAATTACACTGTGCCAAGAGCACCGGCTGCCTATATTGGTTTTCAATATCAATGAGCGAGGCAATCTGATGCGCCTTATGCGGGGAGAACCGGTGGCAACGATCGTTCATCATGAAGGGTAGGAAGTCAGATAACGTCCGAAAAACGTGCGATGCCGATTGCTGAAGTACTGACGCGAACGAGGGAACATATGGCGAAAACACTGGAGCATTTCCAGCAGCAACTGGCTCGTCTCCGCACTGGACGGGCAACTCCGGCACTCATAGAACATATCCGGATAGAGTACTATGGCGTGCCTACGCCTATTACGCAGGTCGGCACCATCACGGTGCCCGAACCTCGGATGTTAGTGGTCCAGCCCTGGGATCGCTCGTTGCTGAGTGCCATTGAGAAAGCCATTCTGCAATCCGACATTGGCGTGACTCCTAACAATGATGGTTCTGTAATCCGAATTGTTTTGCCACCGCTGAGCGAGGAGCGTCGTCGCGAGTTGGTCAGAGTCTGTAAAAAGTATGCCGAGGAAGCTCGAGTGGCAATTCGCAACATTCGACGGGACCATATCGAGGAGCTCCGTCGTGTGGAGAAGGAGGAACATCTTTCCGAGGATGAGCGACGGCGCGGTGAGCAGGAGTTACAGAAGATCACCGACAAGTTCATGGAGGACATCGAGCGTTTGCTGGAACGCAAGGAAAAAGAGATTTTGGAAGAGTAACTCCTGCTGGTGTCCGAAGAACCTCTGAGACTTTCAGGCGATGTCCAGTAAGTGTGCTGCCTCACCGTAGCGTTTCGCCAGCGTGTGTCGGAGAAGGGCATGTTCGGGGCGTTGTAGTAAGGCGTCGTGTCTGACCAGCTCGAGGGCTGCCCGACGAGCCCTGCTGATAATATCCCCATCCGTAACAAGATCAATGTGCTGAAACTCGGGCACGCCGGACTGGCGGGTTCCCAGGAGATCCCCTGGTCCACGGAGTTGGAGGTCGACTTCGGCGATGCGAAAGCCGTCGGTTGTCTGCTCCATCGTTCGTAGGCGGACAATAGCGGCAAGGCGCTCGCGTGATTCCTCGGCACGATGCCAATGGTAACGAAAGTGATCGCGAGTTGCCAGAAAGCAGTAAG
>JANWXA010000151.1 GCA_025055465.1 Candidatus Kapaibacterium sp. | reverse complement strand
CCGCTGAGCATGGGATGGTGCTTGGATTGCCACCGGAATCCTGCAAAGCACATCGTTCCGGCGCGGGATATCTCCGGTATCTTTACCGGGAGTCAACCTCACCAGGGTGAAGCGTCAGTTGTCCAGGTCGCCGAGAGTCAGCCGCTTACGAACCCGCCGTACGGGCTCTGGCAAACCCCAGTGCCGGCCCAGGCGATTCCTGGGATACCACACCCCAAGCAACCTGGGCGGGGTCCTGAGACCTGCTCGGCCTGTCACTATTGAGCCTGTCCTATACCAACGGAGGAGAAGGCCGAATGAGTACACCGCAACTCTGGCAGAACATAGAGCAGCTCATGCTGCGCCATCCTGGACAGGAGGCAGACATGCCTGAGCTGCCTGAGCCTCTGCCCGAAAGCGAACTCAGCCGCCGACACTTTCTAAAGCTTCTTTCTACAAGTGCGGCGTTGGCAGCGGTAGCGGCTGGTTGCCGACGACCCGACCACAAATTGGTCCCAGCTGTTGCCGCACCTGAGTATCAGATCCCGGGCTTGCCGCTTTTTTACACGACTGCCTTTCTACACAAAAACGCTGCATATGGTCTGCTGGTCAAGTGCCGGGAGGGCCGCCCCATTAAGGTGGAAGGGAACGATCGCCACTCTGTAGCACGCGGTACTTCCACCGCCTATGCGCAGGCGCTGCTCTATACGCTCTATGATCCTGATCGAATCCGCCGTGTCCGCATGGGGCAGCAGCGGCAGGCACCCTTGTCGACTGCGCTCGCCGAGATAGCCGCTGTCCTGCAGAGGACTGCACGCGAGGGTAAACTCTGCTACCTTTGTGTAGATGACCATGCTTCACCAACTTTTGAGGCCTTGCTCCAGCAACTCCAAAGCCGCTTTGCGTGGCTACGAGTGATCACTCTGCCCAGTTTTCTCCAGGATACTGGTGCAATGCTCAACGCTGAAGCTCTGGGCATTGCTGCGGAATTCGTGCCTCATCTGGGCCGGGTGGACTATATCCTGTGCGTTGAAGCAGATCCTCTGGGCACTGACCGGTACGCCCTGTGGCATATCCGAAATTTCGCCGAACAGCGTCGCCTTCGCTCACGTCAAGATCGTATGAACCGCTTGGTCTGCGTGGAGGCCCTCATGACCTTGACAGGGACAAATGCCGATACGCGGATCCGTATGCATCCAGCAGCTTTCGAAGGTTTTCTCGCGGCGGTCTTACAAGAGGTGGCACGGGAGCGCTCTGTTCCCGAGTCGATCCTCCGCTCCGCATCACAAATCCCGACCGCATACGCTGACCGGGCACGCTCGATTGCCCAGGAACTACTTCGTGCCGGCGACAGGGCGGTGGTCCTTGTAGGTCCCCACTTGCCGGCACCTGTCCATGCCTTAGCCCTGGCGATTAACTGGGTGTTGGGCAGCGTTGGGGAAGGAAAAGCAATGGACCCTGCACATGTTCTGCCCCATAGCTATCCCAAGCGCCCGGGTATTGAGAAGTTACAGGAGGATATCCGCCAGGAGCGCGTTAACGTTCTCCTCTTTGCCAACGTCAATCCCGAGTACACTGCTGACTGGGAGTTACGCCAATCGCTCTCCCGCGTGCCCTGGCGGGTCGCACTCTCACTCTATAGCGATGAAACGGCTGCTGCAAGCTGGATCCATATTCCAGTTGCCCACCCATTGGAGTCATGGGGTGATGCGCTCTCGATTGATGGCACACTGGTCGTACAGCAACCTCTCATTGCTCCGCTTAACGAGGGGATTGGGACTGTGCAAGATATATTGATTCAGCTTGCGAAACGTGTGGATCCAGTGGCATTTCCTGGGATGGACACCTACTACGACTTCCTCCGTTATCGCTGGCAGCAGGAATACGGGGTTTCGGATGCGCGGTGGGAGGATGTTCTGCGCGAAGGCGTATACACTGTGTCCAGGGGTTCACCGCCTCGGATAGCCGTCGACCCCTCGGCCATAGCCGAGGCTATTCGCCCGTCCGGGCTGACGCGGGAAGAACTTGTGGCTGTTGCATTGCCTTCATACGCCCTTTACGATGGCTTCTATGCGAACTGCCCTTGGCTACAGGAGATGCCTGACCCCGTAACAAAACTGACCTGGGACAATGTTGCCGCTCTTAGTCCGGGGACAGCCCATCGGCTGGGACTCAGGACTGAGGACCTCGTTCAACTACGCTTCGGAAAAACTCTGCTGACTCTCCCGGTCTGGGTACAGCCTGGTATGGCCGATGGGGTCATAGCGACAAGCCTGGGATACGGGCGGACACAGGGTGGGGAAGTCCTGAAAGGCGTCGGACACAATGCATATCCACTTCTACCACGTCAACAACTGAGCTATGTGCCAGTAGAACTGCATCCTTTAGGCCAAACATATCCCCTGGCAGTAACGCAGCGGTATGCCCAGCTTCAAGGGCGTCCAATCTTACGGGTAGCTTCGTTGCCAGAATACCAGTCCCCAGAAGGTCCGCACTTCCAACAGCCCGAGTTTCCGGGTTACTCTGGATCGAACGGACATTATCGCATTCCGCTTACCATAGTTCCACCGTACGAGTACAAAGGGCATCGCTGGGGCATGGTGATTGACCTGACTACCTGCACGGGCTGCGGTGCATGCATCATCGCTTGTCAAGCTGAAAATAATATCCCTACAGTGGGGAAGGACCAGGTCCGCCGGGGACGTGAAATGCACTGGCTTCGGATCGATCGCTACTACTTGGGCCCCGTTGATGACCCGCGTGTTGTTCATCAGCCCATGCTGTGTCAGCACTGTGAAAATGCCCCATGTGAGAATGTCTGCCCTGTAGCAGCTACGACTCATAGTCCTGAGGGGCTCAACGAAATGACCTATAATCGCTGTGTCGGTACCCGTTACTGTTTGAACAATTGTCCCTATAAGGTGCGGCGTTTCAACTTTTTGGACTACCACACTGACCAGCGGGCTCCCCTGGAGATGCTGTTTAATCCCGATGTCACCGTTCGTATGCGTGGTATAATGGAAAAGTGCACCTTCTGCGTTCAGCGGATCAACGAAGCAAAGTACCACGCCAGGGACGAGGGACGGGAGCGCGTCCGGGATGGCGAGGTCCTTACCGCCTGTCAGCAAGCATGCCCAGCAGAGGCTATTGTTTTTGGGGACCTCAACGACTCTACCAGCCGGGTGGCCCAGTTGCGGCGCAACGACAGAGGCTACTACGTGCTGGAGGAGCTCAATGTGCGTCCCTCCATAACCTATCTGGCAAAGGTCTGGAATGCCCCGACGGAAGAAGTCTACCAGTTGAAAAGGGGATGATAATGGCGCAGGTCGCACAGCCGATAGCTCCTGCCCTGTCCGCACGCGAGCCTTTCCGAGAACCCCTGGTATTGGGGAGTCCTACGCTCCACGAAGTGACGGAGAAAATAGTGAGCGTTGTCGAACGCCCGGCAACGTGGAAGTACTGGCTTACACTTGCTATAACCGGACTGGCTGCAGCGTGGGGCCTATTCTGCATCGGCTATACCATTGCCGTCGGGATTGGTGTCTGGGGGCTCAATAATCCCGTAGGCTGGGGATGGGACATAACTAACTTCGTTTGGTGGATTGGTATCGGCCATGCCGGTACATTGATCTCGGCAATCCTCCATCTATTCCGCCAACGCTGGCGCACTGCTATCAATCGGTCTGCCGAGGCAATGACCATCTTTGCTGTTATCTGCGCTGGCCTCTTTCCCCTGATCCATGTTGGTCGTGTCTGGTTTGCCTATTGGCTTATCCCATATCCTAACCAGATGTACATGTGGGTGAATTTCCGCTCACCCCTTATCTGGGATGTTTTTGCGGTGTCGACCTACTTGACTGTCTCCATACTGTTCTGGTACCTTGGTCTCATCCCAGACCTGGCAGCGGTACGCAATTTCATCAAGAGGAGGATTCCCAAGGCGGTTTATACTTTTCTCAGTTTAGGCTGGGTTGGGGCAGTACGCCACTGGCAGCACTATGAAATCGCTTATCTCATTCTGGCTGCTATCTCTACGCCACTGGTGCTCTCAGTCCATAGCGTCGTATCGTTTGACTTCGCCGTTTCTATTCTGCCGGGATGGCATACAACTATCTTCCCCCCGTATTTTGTTGCTGGGGCGATATTTTCCGGCTTCGCGATGGTATTGACCTTGGTGATAATTGCACGCTGGGTGCTCAATTTACACGATTTCATCACCCTGAAACACATCGACAACATGAACCGTATCTTGCTGGCTACGGGGATGATGGTGGGCTATGCGTATTTGATGGAGTTTTTCGTGGCAATGTATAGTGGTAATGAGTACGAGCGTTATGCCCTGCTCAACCGAGCCCTCGGCCCCTATGGCTGGGCTTACTGGACTATGGTGCTTTGCAATGTCGGGGTCCCTCAGCTTTTCTGGTCGCGGCGTCTGCGACGGAATGTTGCTGTTACATTTATTGCCTCCATCCTGGTTAACGTGGGGATGTGGTTCGAGCGCTTTGTTATTATCGTTACTTCCTTACATCGGGACTTCCTCCCGGCCAGCTGGGATTACTACGCGCCGACATGGGTGGAGGTTTCTAATTACATCGGTACTCTGGGTATCTTCTTCACGCTCTTCCTGCT
>JANWXA010000150.1 GCA_025055465.1 Candidatus Kapaibacterium sp. | reverse complement strand
GTGTAGAGCTGGGTTTGTACTGGGAGGCGTACTGGGAGGGCAAAGCCGTAGAGTGCGCGATCCGGTAGCACAAATGCCCATGGGGAAGCCGGGGGCACTTGCCGCATCCCGTCCGGACCACGAACAAAGACGGGGGGGTTGATGTTCACGGTAAGCAAGAACTCAGTGGGGCTAACCCGTTCCCACTGGAACTGGAGCTCTTTAGCAATCGCGCTGAAAGTGAACATTGCAAGAGCAGAAAGGCACCACAGCATACGGGAAGCACTTCTTTACTGGGCTGTGTCCTACCCGAAGACACAATATTACGGCGGCCCTTTAGACAGCGGGGGCGACATCTGCCTTAGAAGGAGATGTCGAGTAAAGTCTGAATAGAGAGCGAGAAACTCGCTCAGAATCATTGCGGTTGCGCCCCAGAGAGGTGCTCGAGGGTGTACTCGCCATAATGGGACAGTCAGCATGGTACCTCCTCGGCTCCACGTTTCCACCAAGCGTTCTGCCGTTTGGAGTCGCTCCAGCGGCAGAAGGAACACTTCTTCCACCTCTGCTGGGTTGGGGTGGAAAGCAGCGTATGGAGATAGGGCAGCCGCAATTGGGATGACTGCCGCGTTCGAAGCGGGCACATATAGTGGGGTTGCTGTGCCCAATATCTCGATCGCTTCCGGAGGGATGCCCAGCTCCTCGGTGGCTTCGCGTATGGCGGCCTCAGGAGCAGACTCACCGGTGTGAAGCATCCCGCCTGGAAAACTCCATTCACCTCGGTGATGAGTGAGCTGAGCGGCTCTCAGTGTGAGTACACAGGTCGGTGTGGGGGCGTCGGCAATGAACAGTACCAGTACTGCTGCTGGATTGCTTCCCGATGGTGGGACCAGTGGACGCTCCCGGCCTTGATGCTGCGGCAGCATTTGTCGATGGGCAGCATGGCCGGGAAGAGGCTCCCGAAGCCGACGGCGTAAATAGTTCAGCCATTCTTGGTTCATGCTTCGGGCAGGATTTCGCTGGTGCATAAAGACGAACGATGCTATCGCAGCAACGGCCGTGCCTATAAGATCGTGTAATTTCGCTGATAGTGCCTTTGAAAGTGGCGATTGAGCATGCGTTGCTTTCTTTGGGTGATAGTATCGTTACAGGCTTGGGCCACTTGGTGTGGCGTTGTCGTTAGTCCTGATACGGTGGATTTTGGCCGTCTTCCTTTGGGACAATACCAGAGCCGGACTGTGATCGTGCAGAACACTGGTACGAGTGAACTAACCATCCTGCACGTTGAAGTGCGACAGTGGACGTGGGGAGGTTTTGCCGTTAGGGCCTTTACACCCCAGACATTGGCACCCGGGCTGGGAGCGACGGTTGAGGTCACAGCTCACTTCCGGCATAATCTGGCATGTGGTGCGCTGTTGCTCTTCCGCCTTCGCTGTTCGGAAGCTGAGTGGACTTATGTATGTTTGCTACGGGCAGATGTTACGGATCCGGATACAGTATATGCCGCTACCGACGGACTCTGGGGGGAAGCCCTGCGTGAACGCTTGAGGGAGCTCGTTCAAACCCAGAGGGTTTTTTCGTATGACAGCGCACGACGCCACATTTTCCTTACCGTGGATAATCGGGCGGGTACGGTAGAATGCGTCTACACTGGGCAGAGCATTCGGGTGCCACCGATGCCTTCGGCAAGCGTGTTCAACGTAGAGCATACATGGCCGCGTAGCCGTGGAACGGATACACTGCCCCCTCTCAGCGATTTGCACCATCTGTTTCCCACTCTGGCGGAAGCAAATGAGCGGCGGGGGAATTTGCCCTATGGTGTTGTCCGTACTGCTCTTTGGCAACTTGGAGGCTCGCGCTACGGGCTGGATTCCGCTGGAGCTGAGGTGTTCGAGCCACGCGACCAACACAAAGGTGATGCAGCGCGGGCGCTATTCTATGTAGCGCTTCGCTATGGGAACATGACGGGCTTCCTTAGCCCGAGTCACGAAGCTCTGCTTCGCCGTTGGCATTGGCAGGACACTGTGGAAGAATGGGAACGAATGCGCACACAGCGGGTTGCTCGCTTGCAGGGTGCTGCCAATCCAGTGGTGGAGCGCCCTCGTCTGGTTGAGCGCCTCTATCGAATCGGTTCGAGCGCCGATTTCCCCGCGGTCCCGCAGTTGGCTATCTCGGACACACTCTTGGAATACCGCGGAGACGCGCTTCAGTGGAGGCTCGATCTTGCCTTATTGAATACCGGATGGGGGACAGCACAGGTGCGTTCGGTAGACCTTCTTACGGCGCCTGATGGGATAGTACTGGAGTATGTGGCTGTGGACTCCCTTATCCCTCCGGGTGGCATTGGTCGGGTCCATGTCGGACTTGCGGCGAGAGGAGCTGTTGGAGGGGATGCGCGCCTACGAATTCGTTTTGCTGCGGGAGTACGGCCTGTGGATGTCATCCTTCGGTGGAAGCCGCACACCAATTTCCTACCGGGTACCGTGCCCCAAGCTGTGACCACTGAGGAAGTTCTGTTGGAGTGGAATACCCCGCTGACCAGGCAGTCACCGCAATTGATGGTGTATAGCGTGTTGGGGCGAGCAGCCGACATGGGACACTACACCGAAGCTGCTCCAAATGGCGTCGTGAGGGCGCGCATTCCTCGTCGTCTGCTCCCGCGTGGGCTCTTACTTTTCCGCTTGGTAGTTGGACAGCGAACGCTGTGGACATGGAGGCTGAATCCCTAAAGCCAGGCACTCTGTACGTCGTTGGCACACCGATAGGGAACATAGATGATATCACGCTCCGAGCGCTTCGCGTGCTGAAGAGTTGTTCAGTGGTCTTCTGCGAGGAGTTCAAGGTCGGTGCACGCCTTCTGCGTGCTCATCGCATTGACAAACCGTTGGAGACCCTCAATGAACACAATGAAGCTGAAGCGATCGAGCGCGTGCTCGACTATCTGCGAAAAGGAAAAGATGTTGCGCTTGTTTCCGACGCCGGGATGCCGGTGGTGGCCGATCCTGGGCTTCTGGTGGTCCGACGCGTGCTCCAGGAGGGGCTGCCTCTCGTCGTGGTTCCCGGCCCGTCCAGCATTCTCACTGCGTTGGTCCGCAGCGGTTTTTCTGCAGCCCAGTTTCTTTTCGCAGGGATGCTGAGCCGTAAGCCGGAGGAGCGACGCCGTCAGCTCCGTGCCTTTGCGGAGGAACCGCGAACGGTGGTGCTTTTTGACACCCCGTATCGGCTGCGGCAATTGCTATCCGATGCTGCTGCGGTGATGCCCGATCGCCGAGCCTATATCGGATGCAATCTAACGCTCCCGTATGAAACCCACCACTATGGGACCTTTGCCGAACTCTGGGAGCGTTTTCGGACTGTCCACTTCCGTGGTGAGTTTGTGCTCTGCTTCGAGGGGCGTTCAGTGCTGGGGAAATCCGTGCGAGCTGATCGCCCGAGGCCGCGGTGGGGGCTATACCGCGGACACCGAAGGAGTACATGAGCTCGGTATTTTTGCACGAGTGCGAGCATCGCGCTGCTCGATATTGATGGAACGCATCCTGATTACAGCAGCTCTTCCCTATGCGAATGGCTATATTCACTTAGGCCATTGTGCTGGGGCATATCTTCCGGCGGATCTCTATGCCCGATACGCTCGGTTGCGCGGCCGCTCCGTGCTTTTTATCTGCGGTTCTGATGAACATGGAGCTCCTGTGACAATCGCTGCTGAACAGGAAGGGCTCACCCCTCGGGAGCTTGTGGAGCGCTACCACCGTGCGAATGTAGAGGCCTTTTCCCGTTTAGGTGTGAGCTTTGACTACTATGGGCGTACAACAGACCCATTGCACTACGACTTTGCTCAGAGTTTTTTTCTTGCTCTGCTGCACCGAGGCTACTTGCAGCCGAGGGAAGAGGAACAGTTTTATGACCCTGATGCCGGCCTGTTTCTGCCTGATCGGTATGTGGAGGGCACTTGTCCTAATTGTGGTTATGAAGCGGCTCGAGGCGATCAGTGCGACCGCTGTGGAGCTTACTATAACCAACTGGAGCTGCGCCATCCCCGAAGTCGAATTACTGGAAAGGCGCCGATAGTGCGTCGTACAACGCATTGGTATTTTCTGCTGAGCCATTTCCAGCAGGATTTGGAGCGGTACATCGAGCAGCGCGCTGAGGACTGGAAGGAGAACGTACTACAGCAGACTCGAAGTTGGCTACGTCAGGGATTGTCCGACCGTCCGATTACCCGTGACCTGGAGTGGGGTATTCCGGCACCACTTTCAGAGGCACAGGGGAAAGTGCTCTACGTGTGGTTCGAAGCCCTGCTGGGGTATATCTCCATGACCCAGCGGTGGGCTCTGGACCGTGGTACTCCGGAGCTTTGGCGCGTGTGGTGGACAGACCCCGAAACGCGCTACATTGCCTTTATTGGGAAGGATAACATCGTCTTCCACACGCTGATGTTCCCCGCAATGCTCATGGCGCACGGGGGATATATCCTGCCTTCCAATGTTCCTGCTAACGAGTTTCTTACCCTTGAGGGACAGAAGTTCTCCAAATCCCGCAACTGGAGTATTGATGTGCGCGATTTCCTTGCAGACTTTCCTGAAGAGCATTCGGTGGATGCCCTGCGCTATACCCTGGCTGCGAATCTGCCGGAGACGCGAGATACCGATTTTACCTGGCATGATTTTGCAACCCGGACAAATAGCGAGTTGGTAGCCGCGTTCG
>JANWXA010000014.1 GCA_025055465.1 Candidatus Kapaibacterium sp. | reverse complement strand
AGGGGCCTCCCCGTAAAGCACGCCATATAAGGCTCGATCAATGAGGTTCCCTGTTGCTCCGGCAAAGAGCAACACAATCCCTAAGCGTGCCCAGAATGGCACCCCTGATAATCGGTGCAGGTACCACCCCAACCCAGCACTGACGACGAGGGAGAACAGGGTCAGTGCCACTTTTGCTTCCCCAACGGGAAGCCCAAACGCAATCCCGGGATTTTCCACGAAGGTAATGCGTACCCATTCTCCTATGACGGGGAAACTCTCGCCAGGCTGCATGCCCTCGTGGACGATAGCCCCTACTTGGAACCCCTTGACCAGGAGCTTCGTAAGCTGGTCAACCGCAACGAGCCCAGCAGCCAGGAACCAATCCCAGCGCGCTGCCATCCTTTACCGCTCACTCCTGCAGGGCCTTTGCTCCATGGATAGGAATAATGCGATCAATGCCATCTTCTGGACATCGTTGGTGGATTTTCCACGATGCCGAGAGCGTCGTGATTGGAACGGCCATCAAACGCTCTTTAGCAATCAGGATACCGCATTTCCGGCAGATGCCGTATGTTTTGTTGTCAATGCGTTTCAGCGCTTCGTCTAACTTCTGTAAGTAGCCCGTCAACCGCTGGATATGAGCGTACGTCCGTTCCCGCTCCCAGGCTTCGGCTCCTTGCTCGGCCGGATGGAGTGCAAAGATGCCCCCTTCCTCGATGTAGTTGAATGCGTTGAGGTCTTCCAGGCGCTCCCGCAACAGGCGCAATTCCTCCAATGTCTTCTGCTTTTCGGCAAGAATAATCTGCCGGAACATCTCCAGCTCTTCATCCGAATAGCGGACCTTCGGGGTGGTTGGCGTGGCCTCTGCCTGTGGCGGGGTAGCCTGCGCCGACTCCCCAGATGCTGAAGCCGGCTGGGGAGATATGGCCGCTGATCCCTGTACTTTGCGGGAACGTCCGGAGACAGAGCGGACCTTCGAAGGCCGTTTCGACCGAACCGATGTTGATTTCGCTTGTTCGCTCTCCTGTTTTTTGCTGACTCGCTTGCGGGCTGGCATTGTTCTGTATACCTCCTCACTCTGGTTACACTGAGGAAAGACGCTCAACGCAGACAAACGCACGATAGCCGTTGACCTCTATTGCTTGCCCTGTCTGGCAAGGAGCAAAAATAAGGCTTTCCGCCAGAGTCTCTTGTTGCACATAATCACGCAAAGCCTCAATAGCCCGTTGCAACTCCGGCGGCGCAACGCAAATGATGCGGATACGGTCAGTCACTTCAAAGCCAGCTTGCTTCCGCAGATTTTGGATCCAAAAGACAAACTCCCGTGCCAGCCCCTCGCGCCTCAGCTCTTCGGTAAGCGTGGTGTCTAACGCAACGGTAACATCCCCTTCACTGGCTATCAACCAACCCTCAATTTCATGGCTACGTAGCTCTACTTCATCGCGCCCCAACTCTATCCATTCGTCTTCCAGCCGTACCACGAGACGCCCAGTATCGTGGAAGCGGCGGAGCTCTTCCTGTGGCATCTCTGCCAAGGCCTTCTCTACCAAGGCTATCCGCTTCCCCAGACGCCGGCCCAGCGCCCGGTAGTTCGGTCTTGCCGTCCAGTATACAACGTCCACTTCTGGCGGCAGAAACTCTATTACCTTGACATTGACCTCCTCTAAGATCATCGTCTCCACCGACCGGATGTCCCGCTGACGCTGCGGTGAGGCGGCCGGGATAAGAATGCGCGGCAACGGCTGCCGGATCTTAACGCGCGCCCACTCCCGTAACTGTCTCACCAGCGAAACAATCTGCCGTGCCAACACCATACGGCGTTCCAAGTCTCCATCCTGCAATGCTTCTGCTGGCTCAGGCATGTCCACCAGATGAACGGACGACGGCTCGTCGTCCCTCCGTAGACGCTGATAGAGTGCTTCAGCAAGGAAGGGTGCCACAGGCGCCATCATGGGAAGGATTCCCCTCAACACAGCGTACAACGTCTGGTAGGCTGCCAGCTTCTCCTGGTCTTGTTCCCCTTTCCAGAAGCGGCGGCGATTGCGGCGGACGTACCAGTTGGAGACATCCTCTAGGACGAAGTCCTGCACGAGCCGGACGGCTCGCGTCAGTTCGTAGTCGTCCATTGCCTCGCGATACTGCTGTAGCACGGCCTGCAGCCGCGAGAGTACCCAGCGGTCAATCTCCGGGCGTTCGCTGATGGGCACTTCGGGCTCAGTCCCCGCAAACCCATCAATGCGGGCGTAGAGCGCAAAGAAGTTATACACGTTCACCAGTGCCCGCAGGAAGTTCGCCACTACCGTGCGCCCAATCTCCTCCTCGTTGAAGAGCATCGGCCTCCACGGTGGGTTCGCCGAGAGAAGATACCATCGGACAGCATCCGCTCCGTACCGCTCAATGACCACGAAGGGGTCAACGACATTCCCCTTGGACTTGGACATCTTCTGCCCCTGCTTGTCCAAGATGAGCTCGTTGACTACCACAGAGCGGAAGGCCGGCTGGTCAAAGAGTACCGTGGCTAAGTTGTGCAATGTGTAGAACCAACCGCGAGTCTGGTCCACCCCTTCGGCGATGAAGTCGGCAGGGAACTGTTCAGCAAAGAGTTCCTGGTTTTCGAAGGGGTAGTGGAATTGCGCAAAGGGCATTGCTCCGGAGTCGAACCAAACATCCACTACCTCGGGCGTACGGCGGAAGAGCTTGCCATCACGAAGGAACACGACGCGATCCACGAAGGGGCGATGCAGATCAATCTCTACTCCGGCCTCCCGCAACGGCACTCGACGACCGTCCGGAAACTCGTAGAGTCCCTCCATAAGCTCAGCAATTGAGCCGATGGCGAACATCTCTGACCCATCTTCGCTAATCCAGATGGGAAGCGGGGTCCCCCAGTACCGGTCGCGCGAGAGCGCCCACTCCTTGACCTCCTGCAGCCAGTTTCCGAAGCGCCCAGCACCGATCTCCTGGGGCTGCCAGCGAATCTGCTCATTGAGCTCCAGCATGCGTTCCTTATACGCCGGCGACCTCAGGAACCACGACAGCCGAGCGTAGTAGATGATAGGATTCCCCGTCCTCCAGCAGTGGGGATAGGTGTGCACGTAGTCGAAGGTTGCCCGGTAGAGCTTGCCCATACGGCGCAGTGCAGCAACGATGTCGCGGTCGGCTCCTTCCTCTACGCGGTCGTTGTACCGAAAGGTCTTAACCGCCCGTCCGGCGAACTCGCGAACCTGTTCTGTGAAATGCCCATTCGGGGTGACTGGCTGCAGGAGCGGAAGCCCATAGCGCTGCCCCAACTCAAAGTCCTCTACCCCAAACGCTGGAGCGATATGGACAATCCCGGTCCCCTCTTCCGTCGTGACGAACTCTGCTGGAAGCACTGTCAGCGCACTTGGGCACTGCGTGCGATCAATCGGGGGATCGGGGAAGATCTGCTCGTAGACTGTTCCTACCAGCTCTACCCCGAGGAAGCGCTCCAAGAGCTCAACATCCCCTTCCAAGACGGAAAGGCACGCCTCTGCCAGAATGAGCTCTTCGGCAGCTTCGGTCGGGTCATTCGGACGGCGGTTGCGCACCAGCACATACGTTATCTCTGGATGGGCTGCCAATGCCGCATTCCCGAAGAGAGTCCAAGGGGTCGTCGTCCACACCAACAGCGCTGCCCGCTCCAGACTCGGACGGCTGGGTTGCACGATCCGCACGCGCACGAAAACGCTCGGGTCACGCACCTCTCGATAGCCTAAGGCCAGCTCATGGGAGCTCAGCGGGGTCTCAATCGTCGGGGACTGCGGCACAACCTTGAAGCCGCGATAGATCAGCCCTCGGTCGAACAACTGCTTGAGTGCCCACCAGAGCGACTCAATGTACTCGTTGGAGCAGGTGATATAGGCATTGTCGAGGTCAATCCAGTAGCCCATGCGGCGGGTTAGACTCCGCCAGCCCTCTTCCATCTCAATGTAGCGCCAGACGAGCTCTTTACAGGCATGGTTGAAGCGCTCTATGCCGTAGGTCGTCTCAATCTCCCGCTTGTCAACGATCCCCAGCTCTTTCTCTACTGCCAGCTCTATGGGCAGCCCGTGGCAGTCCCAACCAGCTTGGCGCCGGACATAGTACCCGCACATGGCCTTGTAGCGGCACACCACGTCCTTGATTGTTCGGGACATGACGTGGTGAATGCCCGGCTTGCCGTTGACAGTCGGTGGTCCCTCGTAGAAGCGGAACCGAGGTGCTTGCCGCCGCTGCTCCAGCGAGCGTTCAAAGATGCGTTCACGCTCCCAGAAGGTCAGAACTTCCCGCTCCAACGCTTTGTAACTCAACTGTTCCGATAACTGCTCCAACCACATTGCCGACCGCCTCTAACGCACAGAGTTTACAATTTTAGTGCTTTTGTTGCAGATAGACTTGGGGGCACGCAGCCCACCACAGGCAGCGTAATTTCGCCCAGCAGTAGAATACTTTCTCGTAGAATCCCGATGGAACAGACGCCGCCCAATCCACGCTTTCGTGAAGCCATTACCGCTGCCCTCCGGGGACAGCGCCTGATGCAGTACTTAGGCTGTGAACTGACGCACATCGAACCAGGCTTTGCTGTTGCCGAAGTTGCCCTGAAACCACAACACGAGCAGCAACTCGGTATCGTGCACGGTGGGCTTATCGCCACGTTAGCAGACGTTGCTGCTGGGTTCGCCAGCTTTACACTGACCCCAGAGGGTTTCCAACCTGTGACGACGGACCTCCACGTCCTGTTCTTCCAGCCAGGAAGGGGCGAGCGACTGCAAGCCCTTGGACGCGTCTTGCATGCCGGCAACCGCTTACATTTTGCCGAGGCCCGCATCCTTTGCCTGTGCAACGGGACAGAAACTCTGATCGCCCAAGCAACTTCAACACTGGCACTCATCCGCGTACCGACCCAAGACTAACACCGTCCATGGTTGCTGTTCGTCTTTCAATACCAAATCCAGAAATGTCGAACTTGTTCCTCTCTCTTCTATGCCCATCAACCTTCAAAAGTTAACGCTCAAGTCCCAGGAAGCCCTTCAACGCGCCCAAGAGATAGCCGCTGAAGCCGGACATCAAACTGTAGACCCCCTTCACCTCTTAGCAGCGTTAGTGGAAGACGTCTCCGGGGTAGTCGTCACCATTCTACACAGGTTGGAAGTCAATGTAGCACAGCTCCAAAACAAGCTGCGTTATGAGCTGGATCGACTTCCAAAAGTCAGCGGTGCAATTGACCAATATCTCTCGCGCGAGCTTGTGACGTTGCTGGAAACCGCACGGCAAGAGGCAACGACATTGAAGGATGAATACATCAGCACTGAGCATCTGCTATTGGCTCTTGCAGAAACTCGCTCTACTGCCTCCCAATTGTTACGGGAGCAGGGGGTGTCCAAAGAAACCATTCTGCGCGTTCTGGCCAGCGTCCGTGGAATCCACCGAGTAACGGACCCGACACCGGAAGAGAAATACCAGGCCCTTCAGCGGTACGGACGGAATCTCAATGAGGAAGCCCGTCAAGGAAAACTCGATCCAGTCATTGGGCGCGAGGATGAGATTCGCCGGGTCATGCAGATACTGACCCGCCGCACCAAGAATAACCCCGTGCTCATCGGTGAACCAGGGGTTGGAAAGACCGCCATTGTTGAAGGATTAGCTCAGCGTATTCTCGCAGGGGATGTGCCCGAGCCGCTCAAGACCAAGACCATCATTGCCTTGGATTTGCCGGCACTCGTTGCCGGGACGCAGTTCCGCGGGCAGTTTGAAGAGCGCCTCAAAGCTGTCGTCAGAGAGGTCGTGGAATCCAACGGTGAGATTATCCTTTTTATTGACGAGCTGCACACCCTGGTGGGGGCTGGCGCCGCTCAAGGAAGCGTGGATGCTGCAAACATCCTCAAGCCCCCGTTAGCACGCGGCGAGCTGCGCTGTATCGGTGCCACAACGTTGGACGAATACCAGAAGTACATCGAAAAAGACCCAGCCTTAGAACGCCGCTTCCAGAAAGTATACGTTGACGAGCCCACTGTGGAAGAAACCATCTCCATTCTGCGCGGTCTGAAAGAGCGGTATGAACTGCATCACGGCGTGCGCATTACCGATGCCGCCATCGTCGCCGCTGCACAATTGTCCGCCCGGTATATTACCGACCGCTTTCTGCCCGACAAAGCCATTGATTTGATTGACGAATCCGCGAGCAAACTGCGCATGGAAATTGACTCCATGCCCGAAGAGTTAGACCGGTTAGAGCGTCGAATTCGCCAGTTGGAGATAGAGCGGCAGGCGCTGCTTCGTGAACTGGGGCAGGGCGGTGACGATGGCCGCATCTGAAACCAGGCCGTCATCCCCCGTATCCACCGTCTCCCCTCTTCTACAGGAACTCACATCCCTGCTGACCGAGCAGAACAACCCTGCAACGTGGGATATTGATCTTTCCGATACGCAGCGCATCCTGGAGCTAATCAACGCCGAAGACTGCAAAGTTGCTCCTGCCGTAGCCCGTGAAATCCCTTCTATCGCAGCAGCCGTCGACCACATCGTGGCAGCATTCTACCGCGGCGGGCGCCTCATTTATGTCGGGGCTGGTACCAGCGGACGGCTGGGGATTATTGACGCGGCCGAGTGTCCGCCAACATTTGGCAGCCCACCAGAAATGGTCCAAGCCATTATTGCTGGCGGAGATGCCGCTATCTTTCGGGCCCAAGAGGGCGCCGAGGACCGCCGTGAGGACGGCGCTGCCGCTATCGCTGCCCGCCAGGTTACGGCCAACGACGTCGTCTGCGGTATCGCTGCCTCTGCCCGCACCCCCTTCGTCCTCGGAGCCTTGGAAGAGGCCCACCGACGCGGCGCCACGACGATCCTGATCACAACCAACCCGCGACAGAAAGTTCAACAAATGGAAATTGCACGCTACGCCCATATCCTCATCTGCCCTGAAGTCGGTCCCGAAGTCATCGCCGGTTCAACCCGCATGAAGTCCGGAACAGCCCAGAAGCTCGTCCTCAATATGCTTACCACCGCCGCCATGATCCGCATCGGCAAAACCTACCATAACATTATGGTGGACCTACAGCCCACAAACCAGAAGCTGCTCGAGCGTTCCAAGCACATCCTTATGCTCCTCGCGGACGTTGATTATGCGACGGCTGAACACACCCTTCGGGAAACGCAGGGGAACACAAAGCTTGCGCTTTTCATGCTCTTAGCCAATCTTCCCGCTGATCAAGCACGTCGCCTTCTCCAGAAGCACCAGGGGCGCCTCCGAGAAGCTCTCTTAGCTCGCCACACGGAGCGATAGGTTATCACGCCTCGACGCTGGCTTTGTAGATGACACTTGGTATATTTACCCTCGGATGCTGTTGCACATCATGGCTTCCTGAGATGGTACAGCGCTACAGCATAATAGCTCTCTTTATTGGCACACTGTCAACAACTTTTGCTTTCCCTCGCACCTCGCCCTCGCTGCTCGCTGGCCCCGACCTGGAAGCTCTTGTCTCCGGCCACCATTCGATGGAAGATGCGCCAGCGATCCCTCTTGCCCACTTCGCCTATGAACTGCTACCAGTGCGCCAGGTTCCAATAGATGGTTCAGGGCTACCAGCAGAGCTGCCCACGCTCAGGCTGTTCACGCCCCGTATTGCCTATGCTCCAAATGGCACCCCGAGTTGGATTGAGCTGCCCCTTGGAGTAGCCCGCATGTACGATGCTGCTTTGCCACTTGGGCTGGGCACTCTACGCATCCCTGACGTTCGCTCCGTCGTAGGATTACTGGAGCTGCATCGTTCTCTGCTGAAGCTTGTGGAGCCGCGCCATGAACTGGCGCTCATCTCTGCCAGCACCGATGAGCTGGGTATGGTCCACCTACGATTCCAGCAACTCTATGCTAACGTCCCCATCTGGGGGGCTGATCTCTACGTCCACCTACGCCACAATGGCGAACTGGTCCTCGTCAACGGGCGCTACTACCCCACTCCAGTCGGTGTCCCAACACAGCCGAAACTGAGTCCGGCGGAAGCCGTGAAGCGCGCTACGGCAGCCGTAGAGCGGATCACCGTCGTGGAACCCCTGCCGGAGACGCTCGTGGACATAACAGGAGCCGAACAGGCACGGACACAGCTCGTCATCTTTCCGCATCCACTCTCGGGGTCTCTCCGGCTCTGCTACGAGGTGACACTCCTTGCCAACGCCGTGGAAGAGTACCTGGTGTTCGTGGATGCCCTCAGCGGGGAGATTGTCTGGCAACTCTTCAATACTCGCACCCTGCTGCCGTATGCCCCACATCCCTCGGTCATCACCAAACCGCAGCCTCGCCTCCCCAGCACGCTCAAGCAACGCTCCCCAGCCACTCCACAGATGCCTGGACGCTTCGTGGATGCAACGGCCGCCGACTACTTCGGCACTCAGCGCTCTCTTCGCGTCTACCGTCACGACGATGGCATGCATTTCATGATCTGGGACCTTCCGAGCTTTAACCCCAGCGGATCGAACCCTCCCAGGCAGATCAGAGGTGGAGCGGTTTCCTTGACAGCGAACAATCAAGAGTTCAACCGAAATACTACGCTCTACCACATTACTTCTCCGACGAACACCTGGGACGACCGCGTTGCTGTCTCAGCCCACTACCACGCCTTTGTAACGGACCGATACTTCCGCACCACACACTCGCGAAACTCCTACGATAACCAAGGTGGCACGGTCCACTCCATTCTCCATTTCACCCAGAACGGTCAACCTGCTGACAATGCTTTCTGGAACCCAGGGCTTAACATCATGGCGTTCGGCGACGGATATCAGTACTTCTACCCGCTGGCAGCATCCCTTGACGTCGTTGCGCACGAATTCACCCACGGCGTTACGCAGTACGCTGCCAATCTGGTCTATCAGTTCCAATCTGGTGCCCTCAACGAGAGCTTCTCCGACCTCTTCGCCGTCATGGTGGACCGCGATGACTACCTGATCGCCGAGGGCACCATTCGGGTCCCCGGCAAGATCGCCCTCCGAGACTTCGGGAATCCGGGCAATCCTCAGGTGCTCAGCCAGCTGCCTGGACACATGGGTGAGTATCTGAACTGGCCCATAGAGCGCGACAACGGTGGGGTCCACTACAACTGTGGTATCCCCAATCGTGCTGCATACTTGCTCATCCAGGCCATCGGGCGGGAGAAAGCAGAGCGCATCTTCTACCGCGTGCTGACTCAGTACCTGACCCGTACGTCGGAGTTCATTGACCACCGGCGGGCGGTCATCCGAGCAGCCCAGGAGCTCTACGGGCAGTCCGAAGCCCAAGCGGCTTCACAGGCCTTTGATGCCGTTGGCATCCGTGACTCCGGTAGCGGAGGTGGTGGCAGTGGCAACGAAGTTCCCCCCGTCCAGGGCGGTACGTGGCTTATTGCAGCCGTGCTTTCTGACGGGCGCATTCTTCTTCTACGAATAGCCGATGGGCAGTCGGGGATTATTAGCTCCGACGATCCACGCACAAAGGTCCTGCTGGGACAGGATGGGTTCCCGCTCTCACAGCTGAGCACGGCTCGCAACGGCGATAAGATTTACTTCGTCAACCAGCAACGGCAACTGGCCTATGCCGACCTGACCCGACAGCAGTTCTTCATCGTCAATCTGCCGCAACTCGCAAATCTCCGCAACGCTTGCATTAGCAGTGATGGACGCTTTGTCTCCGCAGTGACAACCGCCATAGACCCCTCCATCTACATTACCGACGGGCAACAGGTCGCACGCCTCCCGCTGACACCCCAGGCCCCCGACGGCGGCGCGGTAAGCACTGTCTGGCTTGCCGACGTCATGTCGTGGACCCCTAACATGCGAGATCCCAAACTTGCCTTTGACGCCTTCAACGTGCTTCCGCTGCAGACAGGCGATACACTGGCATACTGGAACATCTACGAGGCTCACTTCGCCGGACCGGCTATCTACGAGCTCGTGCCTCCAAACCCAGCCGAGTACAGCCTTGGGAACATCACCTACAGCAACACAGACCCGGACATCGTTGCCTTCAACTACTACAGCCACCAGATGGGGATTTACGAGACCATCCTGGCGAATCTCCAGACCGGTCAAGTTGCAGCCCTGGGAACTTCGCAGTGGACCTACAATGGTCAGCCCCTGTTAGATGTTCAGCGCCCAACCTTCTCGCCCGACAACCGATACGTAGCCCTCGTCTCGCCAAGTGCGGGACTGCTCATTATCGCTGACCTCCAACAACGGCAAGTTGGTGCCCTGGAGATAGGGCTGGCCGTGTACCACCCACGGTGGTTCGCTTTGGGGGCGACTGGCATTGCGTACGAACCTCCGCAGACCGGGGACCTTTGGGTTCGAGCTCTACCGGGAGGAGAGCTGCTACTCGGCTATGCGCTGCCCGAGGCTGCACCGGTCTCGCTGGAGCTGCTGGATGCCCTTGGTCGTCCAGTAGCAACGCTCATGACAGACCGGTGGCAGCCGGCCGGCCGCCATGAGCACCGCCTCCACTTGCTACCCGTCGCCAGCGGATGGTACGCCGCCCGCCTACGCTGGAAGCAGCAGGTCTCCGTGCGCCCATTCCTCTGGCTCCGATAACGGCTTATAGCATGCCTGCGTGGATCGTGGCGATAGAGAGCTCAGGAGAGCCACTGAGCATTGCTCTGAGCGAAGACGATCGTCTCCAGGGGCTTTCGGTGGTAGCGGCTCCGCGCGCTCATGACCGCATGGCGGCCGAGCTCATCCGACGGTTGCTGGAGGACCATAACCTTGAAGTACCACAGTTACATGCCGTCGCGATCTCAGCGGGCCCAGGTTCGTTTACGAGCCTACGCATCGGTGCAAGCCTGGCAAAGGGACTCTGCTTCGGAAGCTCACCCTTGCTCGTTCCAGTGCCAACTCTGGAGGCTCTGGCAGAGGCGGCAGCTCCTGTCGCTCAAGCCCTAAGACTACGGCGCATCATGGCATGCGTTCCCGGTCATCTCACTCCAACGGATTCCGGCACTGAAGGCTGGCTCTTCGTGCAGGAGTTCAACCCCGATGCAACCCCCACGCAAGAGCTCCAGCGGTACGAGCTCTCCGCTCTTCGCCCGAGCGAGGACACCCTCCTCTGCGGTCCCGGAGCACCTCTGGTTGCTGGAGGTCTGCACATACCGTGCCTGGAGCGCCTTTCTGCAGAGTGGATTGCCACCGCTGGTTACCGCCGCTATCTCCAGGGAATTGCAGCGGCGCCGGAAGAGTTCGCTCCTATCTATGGGCTGGAGTTCCAGCCACGGGAGCCTTCGCAGCGTTCTTAGCGCTTGTGCCGCTGCCGCCACCGCTGCCACACCCGGCCCCGCATTGCCACGAAGTACAGCGCTGGCAGCACCACCAAGGTCAGAAACGTGGCGAAGATGAGCCCAAAGATGATTGCCCACGCCAGCGGCTCCCAGAAAGCAGCACTGAAGCCTCCGAAGTAGAGCTTCGGGTCAAAGCGGGTCAGCAAGCTGCCGAAGTCCATGTTGAGCCCTATCGCCAACGGCAGCAATCCTAAGATCGTCGAGATTGCTGTCAACAGCACGGGAGTGACTCGTGTTGCTCCGCCGCGGATGACGGCTTGTCGCAACGTGAGGCCCTCCTGCCGCAACTGCTCAATGTAGTCTACGAGCACTACCCCATTACGCACCACGATACCCGCCAGGCTTACAATCCCCACCCCAGTGAGCGCGATAGAGATCGTCAACCCGCTCAGGATGAAGCCCCAGAGTACCCCCATGGTGCTGAACACGACCGTTGTCAACACCAGCAGAGGCTTTGTCACCGAACCGAACTCCGTCACTAGCACCAGAGCGATGAGCACGATGGTGGTGAGGAAAGCTGTCTGCAGGAATGCGACCGTCTTGCGCTGTTCTTCCTGTTCCCCAGTGAGCCGCACTGAGTAGCCGGGCGGGAGCTGCAGCCGGGTCAGTGCTGTGCGGATCTGTTCGTTGATGAGCGGGGCACTGTAGCCTGGTAACACGTTGGAGGTTAGCGTAACGACCCGTTCCTGGTTGATGCGGCTAATGGTGCCATACGTCGTTGTGTACGTTGCCGTCGTCACGGCCGACACTGGAATGATGCGGAACTGCCCCGTACTCATGTCGCGGAAGGCTACTGGCACATTGAGGAGGTCTTCCAGCCGCTGGCGATACGGTGACATCAGGCGCACCTGGATCGGGTACTCTTCGTCGGCCGTGCGGAACTTTGAGGCCTCCACACCGTAGAGCGCCGTCCGCAGCGCGCCGCCAATCTGGCCTGTATTGAGACCTTCCCGAGCAGCTTTCGCACGGTCAACCGTCAGCAACACCTCGGGCTTAGTTTGCTGCAAATCGCTCGTAATCCCCTCCAGGCCGGCGACTTTAAGCGAGTCTACAATGAGCGCACGGATGCGATCGGCCAAGGCCATAAGCGTGTCCAGGTCGGTGCCAGCAATCTCAATGTTGACAGGCCTTCCCGTCGGCGGACCCGCTTGGTCTTTGTCCACTACGACCTGTGCACCAGGGATATCCGCCACTGCTTGGCGCACCAGCTCAAAGTAGTCCCACGTGGAGCTCCCCTTCCGCTGCTCTTGGTCGACGAAGGCGATCGTTAGGCGCCCCTTGTGCGGAGTGACTCCAAAACTGGGACGGAAGGGATCTCCGGCAGCGACTCCCACGTTGACACTAATCGAGGTCACCAGCGGGTTCTGTTCGCCCAGGACTCGGTAGACCCGCTCTTCTACTATGCGCACCACCGAATCCGTGGTGGCAGCATCGGTCCCCACCGGCAGCGTGACGTACACGTAGACAAAGTTGGGCTCCGGGTTCGTGAAGAATTGCACCTTCGGTCGCACGAGCGCTGTCACTACCAGCGTCAACCCGAAGAGGAGCACAACCCCAACCACCAAGGCCACCGCACGCTGCCCTCGCAAGACCTGGGTCCCAACGCGCCGGTATAGGCTCAACACCGCCGGCCATAGCCGCTGCTGGAATGGGACTATGATGTGTGGCGTGAAGATCGTTCGGTTGAAGAGCCACAGCAGCGCAATCACCCACGTCACCGTTGCCAATCCCGTTAAGATCGGCAGCCGGCTCCAGGCCCCCAAGACATAGCCGAGCACTGCAACTCCACTCAGAGCTGCCGTCCGCAGGAAGAGCTCGCGCCACGTCAGCGGCTGCGGCTGCCGAGACATGAAGTCCAGCGCAAAGACTGGGTTGAAGATGTAGGCAACCAAGAACGAGGCCGAGAGGGCAGCAATGAGCACAACGGGCAAATACATGATGAACTCACCGACCACCCCGGGCCAGAACAGTAGAGGTACGAATGGGGCCAGTGTCGTTAGTGTCCCAGCCAGCACTGGCGCAAAGACCTCCCCCGCCCCCTGCTTGACTGCAGAGACGATATCCAGCCCCTCCCGCCGGTAGAGCCGATACGTGTTCTCAATGACCACGATCGCATCGTCCACGATGATGCCCAGCGCCAGCAGGAAGGCGAACGTGACCACGATGTTGAAGGTGTACCCTAATGCAGGCAGCACCAGCATTGCCAAGAAGGAGGACAACGGCGTTGCTAACCCTACGAACAGGGCATTCTGCACCCCCATGAAGAACATCAGCGAGACGACCACGAAGATGAAGCCGAGGATGATAGCGTTCGTCAAATCGGCCAGCGTTGTCCGGCTCCGCACCGACTGGTCGTTCGTGATGACCAACTCTACCGAAGGCGGCACGACCCGCGCACGGAACTCTTCCACAATCTGGTAAATGCCATCGGCGGCCTCCAAGAGGTTTTCGCCCGATTTCTTGACGACGCTGAGCGTCACCACCGGCCGGCGGTTCAGACGGGCATAGCTCTGCTGCTCCTTGAAGTCCTCCGCAACGGTAGCGATGTCACCCAGTCGAGCTGTAACGCCTGTGCCACTCCGCACGATGATGCTGGCAATCTCTTCAACGCTTTGGAATTCGGCCGCCAGCCGGACATTCAGGAGCAGACCGCCAGCCGAGACCTCACCCGCAGTGATATTCAGATTTTCTCGGCGAATTGCCTGCTCTACGTCGCTCAGGCTAAGTCCATGCGCCCACAGCCGGTACGGGTCTACGTCAACCCGGACCTCTCGTTCGGGTAGTCCGACGATATCCACCCGCCGAATCTGCGGTAAGGCCTCGATGCGGTCGCGCAGTTCCTCGGCGTGGCGTTTGAGCTGCTCCAGCGGTAGATCGCCAGCAATGCTGACCTGCATGATGGGGAACTCAGAGAAGTCAATCTCCAGCACTCGTGGGTCCTCGGGCAGGTCGGTCGGAAGCTCCGACTTTGCCCTGTCCACGGCATCCTGAACGCGCTGCTTGGCAACCGCTGGGTCTACTGTGGTCTCAAACTCCACGACGATGGTGGAGACATCCTGCGAAGAGTAGCTCCGTACCTTCGTCACACCCGCAACCGCCTTGAGCTGCTTCTCGATCGGCCGAGTGACCAGGTTCTCGATGTCCGTCGGGGAGGTACCGGGGTAGATCGTGGTAACGAGAATCGTTGGGACGACGACATCCGGCAGTAGCTCCTTCGGCACTCGGACGTACGTGTAGATGCCCAGCAGGAGGACAACGGCCGCCAGGACGTAGACCGTAACGCGGTTGCGGATCGCCCAGTTCGTCAGGCGGAACTCTCGCTGTAGCATCTTCGCCTCATAGCTGGACCTTGAGACCATCACGCAATTCGCCGGAGGCGCGGACGACGACCTCCTCTTGGGAATTCAGTCCTGCCAGGATCTCTGCCCTCTCAAAGGTCAGCAGCCCTACTCGTACGGGGCGCTCCCGGACGACTGCGGTGCCCCCAGGCTGGCGCTCCACGACGTAGACAACCGGGACCCCATTCCGCCGCTGCAGAGCGGCTAAGGGGACTGTGAGGGCATTCGGGCGCTCTACGTCGCTGACCCGGACCTGGCACTGTAGCCCTGGCCGAAGACCTGCCGGCACACGCTCCAGCACCAGCTCCGTATGGAACGTACGCGTTCGGGGATTGATCGCCTGTCCCACATTCCGGAAACGCGCTGGGACCGTATCCCCAAGCTCCGGCAGGACCACCTGCGCTCGTAGGCCCGGCTTGAGGCTGCCAGCATAGGCTTCGGAGATCTCTGCGGAGATGTAGAGACTGCTCGTGTTTGCCAGCCGAACGGCAGGCATCCCTGGTGCAAGAAACTCGCCGGGTTTGACCATCACCTCGTCAACCAATCCAGCGAAAGGGGCCGTGATACGGGTCTGCGCTAACTGCTCACGGAGGGTCTCCAGGCGCCGTTCCAGCGCCTCCCATTGTTGCTTGGCATTGAGGTACTGGACCTCCGCAACCGCTTGGGCTTCCCATGCCCGCCGGTACTTCTCATAGAGGGCCCGGGCAAGATCGCGCTGGGTCTGGACCTCCTCCATGGTCCGCCGTAGAACTTCTGAATCCAGCTCCACCAACACCTGGCCGCGGGAGACCCGCATCCCGGGTTGAACCCGCACGGCAACCACGGTACCAGCAGACTTTGCACTGAGGGTAACGGTCGTGCGTGACTCCACCGTCCCTTGCACCTCTAAGACCCGCCGCAGGAGCTCCTGACGCACAGGTTCCACAACGACCGAAATCTCCCGCCCGGCCTCAGCCTGGGTCCTTCCCAGCTCCGCTTCCAGCGCTTGGATCTCTTGCTGGAGGCGTGCCAACTCTCTGCGGAGCTGCTCCAAGCGGTGCCTCTTGGTATCGGCCTCCTCCGAGCGGGCACCGCAACCGCTGAAGCTGACCCAGCCAACGCTTAGCACAGCGATTACGACACCGACGACGATTGTGCGTAACATTGCCACCCACAGAGCAGTAGTTCCACAAGCTCTTCCGCAAGTTCTTCGGGCTTCACTTCCTGCATCAAGCGCATGCGGTATGGGTGTCGTGCCAGCAGCAGAGCTCCGCTGAGCACGACCCAGAACTCTGCCAACACCCGTCCCGGGGCCACATCTGGTGGGAAGATCCCCTCCTGGATACCCCGCTGGACGAGCTCCATTCCTCTCAGCACAGCCCGCTCCTGGAGCTGCTGCAGCTCTGCAAGGAGTTCCGACCGCACTTTCTCCAAGGGCAGCTCAATGGCTGTGGAGACATGCATGAGCAGCGCGAAGTACTCCGGATAGTCGTTGGCGAAGCGCCAGTACTGCCGGGCAAACGTATGGATGGCCTGCCGGACAGGCTGCTGTGCCGATTCTTGCGATACCTGCGCCATCATTTCATCAAAGAGCCGCAGGCCATCTTCCAGCAGTGCTACGTAGAGCTCCTCCTTGGTGTGGAAGTACTCGTAGAGCGTCGCCTTTCCCAGCTCTGCTTCGGCGGCAACCATCTCCATGGTCGCATTCCGGTAGCCGTGCTGGAAGAAGACACGCTTGGCGGCCTCCAGGATAGCTCGCCGCCGCTGCTGCCGTTCTCGTTCCCGCCG
Source organism: Candidatus Kapaibacterium sp. (assembly GCA_025055465.1). GTDB lineage: Bacteria > Bacteroidota > Ignavibacteria > Kapaibacteriales > HRBIN21 > HRBIN21. Next base: position 288 of record JANWXA010000014.1, on the reverse strand, counting down.
TTCCGCTGTTCCCATTCGACTATAATTGCGGTATACTACTGAGGTCCGTAGAACCGGTCAGATACTCAAGGTCTGCCTGCGCTACCAAGTAATCGTGAAGCGCTTGAGCATACGTCAACTGGGCCTGGCGAATGGCGGCATCTGCGTCGGTAACCTCCAGTTGGGTTCCCAAACCACTACTGTAGCGTATTCGTGCGATCTCGTATCCCCGCTCTGCCTGTGTAAGCACGCCCCGTGCCACTTCCAACCGCTGCTGTGCCAGGCGCTGCTGCTCCAGTGCCACAAGCA
>JANWXA010000149.1 GCA_025055465.1 Candidatus Kapaibacterium sp. | reverse complement strand
CTCCATATCTTTGCTGAGCGCGCTCGAACACAGGAGGCACAGGTACAAGTAGAGTTAGCCCAACTACAGTATTTACTTCCCCGCCTAAACCGTCTATGGACCCATCTTTCCAAGCAAGTCGGCGGTATCGGCACACGCGGACCTGGGGAAACCCAGTTAGAAAGCGACCGTAGGCTTATCCGCCGTCGAATTCAGCACCTCCAGGAAAAATTGAATGACATCGTGCGCCAGCGGCAGCAGCGTCGAAAGAGACGGGAACAGTTGCCTCGCTTTGCGCTGGTGGGCTATACAAATGCCGGAAAATCCACCCTTATGCGCGCGCTAACCCAGACAGCCGTTCTTGTGGAAAACCGGCTCTTTGCAACATTGGATACCACTGTTCGCCGGTTCCGGTTGCCTAGTGGACAGCCAGCACTACTGTCGGACACTGTAGGTTTCCTGCGGAAGCTTCCCCCCCAGCTCATTGCCGCTTTCCACAGCACCCTGGCAGAAGTCACAGAAGCCGACGTACTGATCCACGTTGTAGACATTTCCCATCCCAGCTTCCGCCAGCAGATGCAGGTGGTTGCCGACACCCTACGCATGTTGAATGTCCACACCACCCCGTCTATACTTGTATTCAACAAAGTAGACCGCATTGCTGCAGACCGCTCCTTCCTGCACGAGCTGGAAACGGAGTACCCAGACGCTCTTTTTATCTCCGCCGAACGGGGCATCAACCTACGCAAGCTTCTATCCGCTATGCAGCGCATCTACGAGGGTCAGACGGAGGTATTGTGTTTCATGCTTCCGTACACTGAGCTCCAGCTCCTGTACTATCTGCGGGCCCATGGCGAGGTCCTCCACCAAGAGCCCTTATCCCAGGGGATGCTGATCCAGCTCCGATGCCCCTCAGTAGTAGGGAAACGCTTGCGCGGTCAATACGCCGCATACGTGTCAAACCACGTCCCTGTCCGACATGTCTGACGGCATCTTGCAACTCTTCCGAATGCTGTTTATCTTCCTTGCCACCACAGTTGTTGTCTTTTTTCTTTCCATTGCCATTGTGGTTATCGGACAGGAATTCGGCTGGTGGGTAGGCCTCTTATTATTTGCCTTGACCGCCTATGCCGCCGCCAAGCTAATCTACGGGCGTCTCATCCGCCTATGAGCCCGGGTTTCGCACACAGAAGATAACTTTGCGGTAAGTCTAAATTCCCGAAACACACAGACATGTGGAGAGCACTGCCCTTTCTAAGCGTAGCGCTTTTCTGCCTCGAACTCGCGCACACTCCCGCACAGGCGCAGGAGGTAGAGGGATACCTACACATTCTGGGCAAGGAAAACCCTCGCGAACGAGAGGAGGCCTTCCGTCTACCACGAGCATATCCATTTGAGCGCATCCCTGAGGGTGCTCGACTGCGGGCATTGGAGCAGACACGAGCAATGGCAATAAAGGCAGGTAAGGTTGCCCTACAAGCATCGCAACCCCGTTGGAAACCCATCGGACCCTTTACAGTCGGCGGCCGAATCCGCACCGTCGTGCACCACCCCACGAAGGAAGGCTGGGTCTATATTGGCGCCGCAGCCGGCGGAATTTGGCGTACCACCAACGGTGGGCAGACATGGACCCCTATCTTCGATGATGGCAACTCCCTCTCTTTCGGCGCCCTGGCAATAGACCCACGAAATCCCGACATTCTCTACGCAGCTACCGGTGAGATGAGCGGGAACATAGACTCCTACTTAGGAGCGGGCATCTTCAAGTCCACGGACGCTGGAGAAAGCTGGACCCCGATTGGTCTAACCCATGTTGGAGCTTTCTCCAAGATCGAGGTCCATCCTCTCAACCCCAATCTCATCGTTGCCGGAGCTACTAAGAGCTTTGCTGGCTTCTGGCGCTCTACTAATGCCGGACGCACCTGGACCCGAACCTTTACCGGTAGCATCACCGATGTCAGCATCAATCCAAATGACACCCTAGAGTTCTTCATCGGCGTTGGCGGACGCGGTGTCTACCGCTCTACTGACGGTGGGCTGACGTGGAACTTCAAGAGCGATGGATTGCCCTCTGTGCTGGGGCGTGTCTGCGTTCAGCAAGCTCCTTCGGACCCCAACCTGCTTTATGCCCTTGTAGAACAAGACGGGGGAGGGGGCACTGCCGCCATCTACAAATCCAGTAACCGTGGGCAAAGTTGGCAATTGTCGTACCAAGGGCAAAGCAGCTTCTTCAACGGACAAGGCTGGTACAATGCCTATGTTGTCATTCATCCCACAAACCCTAACATAGTGTTAGCCGGGGGGATAGACATTTACCGAACCACCGACGGAGGCGCAACCTGGACAAACGTCACATACGGCTACTCTGGTGGGCACGTCCACGTGGACCAACACGCCGCAGCCTTTAACCCACTCAATCCCAACATTGTCTACGCGGGCAACGATGGTGGAATGTATCGCAGTACCGATGCTGGAGCAACTTGGGTCGCAATCAATAATGGGTTGGAGGTAACCCAGTTTTACGCCATGGCCGTTGATCAATCGCGGGATAACGTCAACTATGGCGGCACTCAAGACAATGGTACCCTGGGCAATCGGGGGAGCAATTGGGGAATGGTTGCTGGTGGAGATGGCTTCTTTGTTGCCATAGACCATGACAACCCCGACATCATCTACGGCGAATTCCCCAACGGGGACCTGTGGAAACGAAATTTGGCAACGGGATCCTTCCAGCGCATTACCACTGGCATTGACCCGAACGATCCAGCTTACTGGTCGGCACCACTGGTAATGGACCCAACAAACTCCCAAACACTCTACCATGGACGCCAGCGGCTCTATGCCACTTACAACGGTGGGACCTCGTGGGAACCCATCTCCCCACGAATGAACGCCTCTATCACTGCCATAGGAGTTTCTGCTGCCGCTCCCCACATCCTTTTCATCGGGAGTATGCGCGGTGAAGTTTGGCGTACCACCGATGGTGGGCAAACATGGAGCAATGTCGGTAAAAACGGTCTTCCAAACCGCTTTGTGACCGATTTTGCCCTCTCCGAGCAAGAGCCAGGAACTGTATATGTCACATTTTCAGGTTTCGGTGCAGGCCATGTCTGGCGCAGCACTAATAGCGGTGAGACCTGGCAGGATATAAGCTACGGGCTGCCCGATATTCCGGTCAATGCCATCGTAATAGACCCGCAGGACGAGCAGCGTATTTTTGTTGGGACCGACGTTGGGGTTTTCGCCTCCTTGGATGGCGGAGCAACATGGTTTCCTTACGGCACGGGGCTACCTCGAGCGCCCGTTGTGGACTTAGCCATTCACTTCAATCGCCGCGTTCTACGAGCCGCCACACACGGGCGCTCTATGTGGGAAGTCCCCTTGCCAACTGAACCTATCACTGAACCCGCTGTAACCGCTCCCGCCGGTGGAGAAGTTTTTGTCGTTGGCTCCCCTGTGATCATTTCATGGCACGGATTTACGGCCCCAGTCCGTGTAGAGTTCTCCGCTGACGACGGTCAAACATGGGAGCTCATAGCCGAAAACATTGCCTCGACGGTCCTTCGCTGGATCGCGCCAAACCGACCGACACTCTGGGCACGCGTCCGCGTCAGCTCCCAAGCATCCCCTCAGCAAGTGCGGGTGACCCCAACCTTCACCGTGATGGAACGCCAGCGGGGGGCAATTCTGCAGCAAACAGCCGTTGTCCATGTGCCCTACGGTATTGCCTCCGACGGTCGCGGTGGCCTCTGGACCACAAGCTTTTACACACCCTATCTCTATAAGCTCAACGCGGTAACACTTCAGATTGAGAAGGAGGTCCGGGTTCCTGGTGGAGATAGTCTGTACACCGATATAACGATGGACCGAGCCAGCGGCACCCTTTATGTCCATAAACTCCACGGAACGGGATCGGGAACTTCGGGTAGCATCCTGGTTCTGGACACCACCGGCCGACTTTTGCGACAGTATCCCAGCCCTGCTCGCTACCCCACAGGGATTGCTTGGTACCGGGGAAAGCTTTTCGTCGCTGAACGCGACGGACCGCAGCAACTTTACGTTGTAAACCCTACAACGGGCACCGTAGAGGCTACATATACAAATCCATCTCGCGTGCCATTGGGGCCACGCGGGCTCACCGCCGACGAGGCTGAGGGCTTACTGTATCACATCTCTACCGACTTTTCGGGCAACTCCCTCGTAGGAGCCCACTTACTGCAGATCCCCCTGCCACTCCCATCAACCGTAACAGACAGCCTCTTACTGTCTTCCCAGCGCGGAACTGCCCTCAACGCCCGTGGCGTAGACTACGACCCCCAAGACAAAGGATTCTGGATAACGGATTTCAATGGAAACATATACAAAATTGCGGGCTTCCAAACACCTGTATCGGCTCCAGAGCCCCAAAAGCCCAGCGTAGGACGGCATCTTTTCATAGCTTCAAACCCTGCAAGCGAAAGTGTCCAGGTCTGGCTCCGATGTGAAGAAAAACTCGGCAACAAACGGCTGCGCATAGAGTTGTACGACCTCTTAGGGCGCTTCCGACAAACCATCGCCCAAGGTGATGCCCCTGCTCTCTGTGGACGACTTTGGACCGTAACGCTATCAGAGCTGGGCATCGGCAGTTACTGGTGCATACTCTGGATAGATGGCGTCATGGTGGAGGTCTGTCCACTCCTGCACCTTCCGTAAAAGCCATTTCCTCACCACCATCCTCTAACCCAGTTGCCGACTACATTTC
>JANWXA010000148.1 GCA_025055465.1 Candidatus Kapaibacterium sp. | reverse complement strand
GTACTTCATTGTGCATGAACCCAAGGGGTAGAAGCCCGTGTCTACAGAGTAGTTGAGCTGGGAGAGGCGAACGTAGTGGCGCAGCAACTCCGGTTCACTAACTTCTGGGAGCTCGGCAGGCTGCTGCCGCAGGAGATTCCGGGGGAGGAGGTCCTCCGGGGGACATTCGGGGACGTCCAACGGCGGAAGAGAGTAAGCGCGGCGACCGGGACGAGATTTTTCAAAGATGAGAAGCTCCATCAACGTTCTCCTGCAGTCTTCGGTGTTCCAAGGTCTCTAAAGCCCTGCGGGCGGCACATTGTTCGGCATCCTTCTTGCTGCGCCCAGTGCCGATCCCGAGACATTGCTCGCTGACGTAGACACCTACAACGAACTCCTTTGAATGGTCTGGCCCGCGTTCTTCCAGCACCTTGTATTGTGGCAAGCCTTCCCCATGGGCTTGTAAGTGCTCCAGCAGTAGGCTTTTGTAGTTTGTGTCTTGGAGGAGCTGTTCCTGCTCTGCGATGGATAGCAGTCGTTCCTGCACGAGGCGGCGGGCGACAGAGAGCCCTTTGTCTATGTAGACGGCGGCGATAAGTGCTTCTAAGGCATCTGCAAGGAAGGCTTCGCTCCCGTGCTCCAGCGCTCGCCGAGCACTGGAGCTCATGGTTAGCAGTCGGTCTATCGAAAGCCTGCGTGCGCAAATCGCCAGTGTACGGCGGTTGACTAACCATGTGCGCATCTTCGTTAGTTCACCCTCGGGCAGGTGGGGGTAATTGGCGAACAGGTACTCGGCGGTGAGGAAGCCCAGGAGGGCATCGCCAAGGAACTCCAAACGCTCGTTGGAAGTGGCGCCGGCTGTCGCAATCCGTGGTAATTCTGAGCGGTGGAGAAGAGCCTGCTCGTAGTAAGCACACTCTCCAATCCGAAAACCCAGCATTTGCTCTAACAATCGGCGCTGCTGGTGGGAGAGGGTGTGTAAGCGCGGGAACAAGCGCTGACGTAGCCCCTCAATCGGGGAGTAGTTAGCGCTTCGGAGGCGTTGCCAAAAGGAGTGAAGGGCTGCGAGGAGCTTATTCTTGAAACTCTGTGAAGCAGAGCGTGACATTGTGGCCGCCGAAGCCGAAAGCATTACTGAGCGTGGAGCGCACGCGTCGTTGGGTTGGGGAATTGGGCACGTAGAATAAGTCGCATTCAGGATCGGGCGTGTGGTAATTGATGGTTGGAGGCAGTGTTTGGTGTGCGATGGCTAAGACTGTCGCGATGGCTTCTACAGCACCGGCTGCTCCCAGTAGATGCCCAGTCATGGACTTTGTGGAGCTTACAGCAAGCCGGTAGGCATGGTCGCCAAAAACGGCCTTAATCGCTTGGGTTTCGGTCTTGTCGTTGTATGGAGTTGAGGTGCCGTGGGCATTGATATAGTCGATGTCTGTTGGTTCCAATCCTGCATCTTCTAGGGCCCAGCGCATGCAAAGTATAGCACCTTCGCCGTTAGGAACGGGCTGGGTGATATGGTATGCATCATCACTGAGCCCGAAGCCCGCCAGTTCGGCGTAGATTTTTGAGGCATTACGGCGGACTGCATGGTCTAAGGCCTCTAATATCAATATTCCGGCACCTTCGCCCATAACGAAGCCATCTCGGTCGGCGTCAAAGGGGCGGCTGGCGGTCTGAGGTGAATCATTCCGGGTGGAGAGAGCCTTCATAGCATTAAAACCAGCCACTCCCATGGGGCAGATGGCGGCTTCACTGCCGCCAACGATAACGAGATCGGCTATCCCCCGCTGAAGCAGCATCATCCCGTCGGCAATGGCATGCGCAGAGGTTGCACACGCAGAGACAGTGCTGTAGTTTGGTCCTTTGAGTCCATACCGGATAGCAATAAGCCCGGGGGCAATGTCTACGATGAACATTGGAACGAAATATGGCGAAATGCGGTCGGGTTTACCGCTCCGTTCGAAAAGGCGGAGTTGCTGTTCGTGGTATGTCCACATTCCACCGACCCCGGAGCCCACAACGACGCCGACCCGGTTGGTATCAAGCTGTTCGAAGTTGAGCTCAGCATCTTCTACAGCCATGACTGCTGCTGACATGGCGAACTGCGCGAAGAGGTCCATGCGTTGGATGTCTTTTCGGCTCATGTGCAGCAGCGGGTCGTAGTTCTTTACTTCGCAGGCGAATCGGGTGTCGAACTCTGAGGCGTCGAAGCGGGTGATGGGAGCAGCTCCACTACGCCCTTCCATCATGGCGTTCCAGAACTCTTGCACAGAGTTCCCGATAGGCGTGATCGCCCCCATTCCTGTTACGACGACTCGGCGCCGGCTCCGGTACTTCATCGAAGAGCTTGTTTAGCCCCTGCCTGTACTGCCCCCGCCGTGCTCGGCTAAGCGTTGTTCAATGTAACGAACGGCTTCCCCCACCGTGCGGATTTGCTCGGCGTCGGAGTCTTCAATGGTCAAATTGAATTCGCGCTCGAACTCCATAATGAGCTCTACGATGTCCAACGAATCAGCCCCAAGGTCGTGCATGAAGGAAGCTTCTAAAGTGACCTGGGACTCCTCCACTCCTAATTTCCGTACGATGATGTCGCGGACACGCTGCTCTACGTTGTGCATTGTCGTAATTCCATCTTGCTTGTGAGACCAACCACACCGGGACGGCAAGCGTTATAGAGATAAGCCGCCATCCACGATAATTGTTTGCCCTGTGATGTAGCTTGCCTCTGGTGAGGCCAAAAAGGACACAACAGCAGCAATTTCCTCCGGTGTCGCAACGCGCCCCAGGGGGATTGCTTCGCGGATGGCTTTTTGCTGCTGCTCGGTGAGCTGTTCAGTCATTGCGGTTTCCACGTAACCGGGCGCTACACAGTTTACTAAAATATTGCGCGACGCCAATTCCTTTGCCAGAGCCCGTGTCAGACCGATCAAGCCTGCCTTGGAAGCGGCATAGTTTGCTTGCCCAACATTACCCATAATCCCCACCACGGAGCCAATGTTGATGATCCGGCCGTAGCGCTGTGGGAGCATCAGGCGCACCGCTGTCCGTGCCCAAAGAAAGGCCCCACGCAAGTTTGTGTTTAGGACGCGGTCCCATTCTTCTATGCTCATGCGCACCACCAGCCGATCGGCTGTGGTGCCGGCGTTGTTGACTAGAATGTCCAGTCGGCGAGCTTCCTCTTGAATAGTCGCAAAGCAGCGCTCTACATCTTTTTCGTCAGTGACATCGGCGTGTAAAAAGGCTACACGATAAGTATCCCGGTTGAGCTCTTCCCAGAGTTGCTTGGCGCGCTCACTGCTGGTGTGATACGTGGCATAAACAAAAGCTCCTTCGTGGGCCAAGCGGCGCATGATTGCTTCCCCGATTCCTCGCGTACCCCCAGTTACCACGGCAACTTGCCCTTGCAGCTTCCTTTCCATTTCAGGCTTGTTTTAGAATATGTCGGACGTCATCCGTGGTATCTACACCGTAAACAACGACCCCCTGTAGGGTACGTCGAACAAGCCCTTGGAGGACCTTTCCAGGTCCGAGTTCTACGAACTCCCGGACGTCGTCAGCATACATGTGGTGGAGTGTTTGTTTCCACTGTACTGGTGAGGTCAATTGGGCGATTAAGGCTTGGCGTAGTGGCTCCACTTCCCGACATGGTTTGCCTGAGACGTTACAGTAGACGGGGACTCGCGGCGGGCGAAAAGGGGTAGCTAAAATGGCCTCTGCTAAACGCTCTTGTGCTGAGCTCATTAGTGGGGAGTGGAAAGCACCACTGACGGCAAGCTCTACTACCTTGAGGGCGCCTGCGGTGTGGAAGGCCTCCACTGCTTCCCGTACAAGTTCGGCGGAACCAGATACAACAACCTGCCCTGGTGCGTTGTAATTTGCAGCAACAAGAACGCCTCCATCTGGCTTCTGAGATAATCGATTACAGAGCTCTTCCACTGCAGCGTCTTCTAGTCCAAGAACTGCCACCATCGAACCACGCTGTTGCTCACCAGCTTCTGCCATCAACTGTCCCCGAAGCTGGACCAGGCTCAGTGCATCCTCGAAGTGGAGAACACCTGCAGCGTATAGGGCGGAATATTCGCCCAGCGAATGTCCTGCTACAGCGTCGGCTGGTATCATGTCCTGAACCAGTTCCACAATAATTGCCTCATGAACAAACAGGGCTGGTTGCGTGTACTGCGTCTGGCGCAGTAGGTCCTCTGGCCCTTCAAAACAAAGCTGACCCAACTTGAAGCCCAAAATGGCTTCGGCACGCTGCAAATATTGCTGGGCTACGGGAAACGCTTCGATAAGGTCTCTCATCATACCAACGTACTGGGAGCCCTGCCCCGGGAAGAGCCATGCCCTCATAGATCAATCCAGTTTTGGAAGACTCCACCGTACGTACACAGCACCCCATGTATAACCAGCACCGAAGCTAACCAAAATAAGACGATCGCCGTAGTCCAGTTTGCCGGCTTGGTACCACTCCGATAAGCACAGGGGGATAGTTGCTGCGGTTGTGTTGCCATAGCGGTCAATGTTGACCATTACTTTTTCCATGCCCATTCCCATGCGTTCCGCGGTTGCTGTGATAATGCGCAAATTTGCTTGGTGAGGCACTAACCACGCGATATCCTCAGCTTGTAGCCTGTTCCGCTCCATGATTTCCAGGGTAACTTCAGCCATGCGGAGAACGGCTTCTTTGAAGACCGTACGTCCTTCTTGAACGACATAATGTTCTTTATTCCTAACTGTTTCTACCGATGCTGGTTTTGCGCTGCCGCCGGC
>JANWXA010000147.1 GCA_025055465.1 Candidatus Kapaibacterium sp. | reverse complement strand
AATTCTCGCACTCCTGCATCACTTAGAAACGACCTTCCTCCAAGGATCATTCGCCAGCCTGGAGCCAACCCGTACTGTAGCTCTCCTCGGAACGCGGGCAGAAAGAAGCTCGTGGCATCGTAGGAGCGCGCTACCTGAAGCCCTATGGCCCCGTGGAGGCGCAACGGTGGGCGAGCCCATACTGTCGGGAATGATAAATGCCAGAACACCTGGGTTTTCTCCCCCCAGAAACGCATGTTAAGCTGGGTTTCCACGCCGCCAGCAGGGAGCTGAGAGACTGGGTATAGAGTATAGAGGCTTGCCTGAAGATGTTGTTCATTGTGCCCCTGGATGCCTTGGCGCAGTGAGAACACATTGACCCCAATTCCGAGATTGTACTCCAAGGATTCCAACCTACCGAGTAGACCTGTTTGAGCAGCAAGGGCAAAGTGTGTCCGTCGTGGTGAATCGGGCTCGCCAAAGAGGTTGTAGCTTCCCCACCGCGTTGAAAAGTGAGCCGTCGCATGAGCGTCTTGAAAAATCCACGAACTCTTTGGAAGGCTAAAGCGTGCCTGAGCCGCTACCCCTGCCCCAATCGAGTCGGCATTACGCACATGCCCCTGGGTAGCTGCTATGTACGCTGTTAGCGCCAAAGTCGCTGGCCTCCAGGTCCACCTATGGTGACCCAAAAGCGCTACAGCACTATACTGACCCAAGGACCCTGTAACTGACCCTGTGGTAAGCCCTGGTAAAGGTATAGTGGCAGGGAAAGGCGGTAGAGGCAGTAAGCCAACCAGTGTATGCTTGCTCAATGGATTGAGCGTGTCTAAAACCGCCTTTGGAAGAACGGACGGCGGTAAGGGCTGTTGCTTCATCCCTCCAGGAATCTGTCGCTCTTCTTGTCCGATGATAACAACCTCGGGAAGCTCCAGTGGGGGTGGAACCTGTGCTTGCAAGCTCCCAGCAGCCACGCAGACCATCAGTGCGCATTTCAGTACACACGTGTATCCGTTCATGGGCGCCCCCGCGGTAAGCGGTTTAGCCGGCTTCGCGCAGTCCGACCATATTCATCCGTCGGGCGCAGTGTTAGGACAAGTTGATAAACTTCTGATGCCGCTGCGTGATTGTTCATGCGCTCGTAGCATTCGCCCATTTGGAGAAGGCTGAGGGAATACCAGTTCTCAGTCCCAGGGTGGATTGCCTGGAGCTGTTGAAATGCAACAATGGCACTATCACACCGCCCCTCGCGCATCCATGCTTCACCAATGTAGTACAAACCTTCGGCTCCCACAACATCTCGGCGGGCTGCCAGAGGCATTAGGTAATACCGAACGGAGTCGTACGCTTCCCGTGCCCGCCAGTACATCGCCAGTTGATAGCGGGCCTGTGCTGCAAACTCCGTTGTCGGGAAGTTCTCCAACAACTTTTGCCACCGCGCAACGGCAGCAAGTGTATCGCCCTGAACATACGCTAGGACCCCTCGGTTGAACGAAGCTTCCGAGGCCTGTGTACTGTCACCAAGGCGCTCTACCTGGCGATAGAGAGAATCGGCAGTAGCGGGATTGCTGTGCGCCTCTTCACGAGCAAGCTCCAGCAGACTCTGTACACTGTACCACTGCTGTGCGTGGTGCTGTCGTAATTGCCGGCTAAGGCGCCGTGCCGTTTCCAGGTCCCCCAGTGCCAGAGCGCTCCGGAAAGCCCAATACAAAGCCTCCGGCGTGCGCTCACTGTAAGGATAGCGTTGAGCAAATTCTCCGTACTCCCGCAGTGCAGCATCATACCGTTGCTGAGAAAAGAGCAGCTCAGCACGCTTGAAACGCGCCTCTTCCTCCAGTCGGGTTGCAGGATAGCGCAGGGCTATGGTATCTGCCCACCGATACGCTTCCTCGGACCGTCCCAGCACCCAAAGGCAGTACTGTACGCTCTTAACCGCCTCCACAGCATAGGGACTATGAGGATAGCGCTCCACGACGCTCCGGTAGGCTTCCAAGGCATCTTGCCACTGTTCCATGTTATAATAGGCGTTCCCAATAGCAAACCACGTCCGGGCCGCCAAAGGTGAACGAGGGTATAAATCTAACAAATTACGAAAGCGCTCAACAGACTCCCCATACTGTTGCCGCTGGAAAGCAAGCCAGCCCCAGAAATAGAGAGCTTCGTCCGCTAACGAAGACTGGGGATATGTCCGAGCAAAGTAGCGGAAGGCCTGCTCCGCTGCCGTATAGTCACGCAACCGGTATAAGACATAGCCATACTGGTACGCTGCATACTCGCCCTCGGAGGTCTTAGGAAACCGCTGGATAAGTTCCCAGTAAGCCGTCGCAGCTTTTTGATATTGGCGCAAAAGATAGAGAGCGTCCGCCTTTCGCACGAGAGCTTCAGCCCCATAGCGCGTCTGGGGAAACTCTGTCAGTAGGCGATCGAACCAGAAAGCGGCACGGTCCATCTGCTGCGTTCGAAAAGCGCACCAGGCGGTCCCGTACAGGGCTTCCTCCCTCCGAGGGCTATTAGGGTAACGTAATAAAAGCTGTTCGTACGTATACGTTGCCTGCGTGAAATCCCCCGTGCGATAGTAAGCCTCTGCCAGCCAGAACAAGACTTCGTCAGGCTGCAGTAGTTGCTGAAGTCCGGCGCCAGACAATTGTTCAAGTAATCGAAGCGCTTCCGCCGAACGTTGGAGTAACAATAGCGATGTGGCTGCCCCTAACAGGGCTTGTTCCCAATAACGGCGCCATCGCGGGACGAGCAACGTGTCCCCTTGCTGCAGCAATTGTTCTGCCGCACGAAAAGTCCGGAGAGCGTGATCCCACTGCTCCAAACGCTGGTATGTCGCCCCCAGCAGGATAAGTACGCGTGCCATTGTGGCCGCCTCTCGGGCCTCTCGGAGCGCCTGCTCGAGATTAAGCCGAGCATTTCGGTACTGAGCAGCCTCATACCCAAGCTGCCCAAGCTCCAAAAGCACCTTGGCTGAATACGGAAAATCAGGCTGCAAGCTCAACTCCAGAAAGGCTTGGCGAGCTGCTGCCGTGTCACCTCGTGCTTTGAGAGCCAGGCCTACGTAGAGCGCGGCAAGCGCAGCAACTTGCCTATCCACACTCTGTTGAAGAGCTCGGAAATATTCCAACGCTTCGTCTGCTTGCCCCGCATGGAGCCTAAGCCAGCCCAGTTGTAAATACGCCCGATCCCTTAGGTGCCCTTGAGGAAAGAGGCGTACAAGTTCCTCGAAACCCTGTTCTGCCGCCTCCCATTGAGCGCGCTGAAGATACGCCTCTGCGCGAACAAAGAGCAGCTCTTGCCAAGGCAGTCCCACGGAATCCACTGGCTCACAATGATTCTGCAAAAGGCCCCCTGTCCGTAATCGTTCCAGCAGCGTATGGAGGGCTTCGAGGAGGCGAAGGGCCTTAGTAAACTCTTGCAGTATCAGCCGAACGTACGCTTCGCGAGCCAAAGCGTGGGGAGTAGCAGTGTGGCAAGGATAAAGCTGCTGTAACTGCTGAAGCTGTTGAGCCGCTAATCGGTAGTTGCTTTGCAGTTCCGATAGCAGCGCACGAAAGAAAAGAGCCTCATCCGCATGTGCCGAGGTCGGATAGCGCTCAACGAAGGAGGCGGCAGCACTATCTGCCCGTTGGTACCGGGCTTGCTGTAACAGTGCCAAAAGACGCCAGTAACTAACCTCTTGTTGAATAGTCAGGCGCAAACTCGTATCCGCCACCGTCTGTAAGAGCCCCAGAGTGGAATCCCAACAGCGTTCTGCCTCCGCGTAATCGCGCAACTGAAAGGCCGCAATTCCAGCCCACTGCCAGAAGTAGAAACGCAAGGGCGATAGGGGCTCTCTCAGCAAGAACGTTCGGATCTCGTGCAAGCCTTGCCTCCAGAGGCCCTGTCGGACAAGGTCACGAACAGCGAGGAAACGAGCCCATTCCCGCACATTCACCGGCAACATTTCACCATTGCTCACCCACTGTTCAGCCTGCCAGGTAAGACCCCGGCTCTCTTGGTGAAGGAGTCGCTGCAAGCGGTCCTGCGGCGTTTCCCCCAGAAGTCCCCTATCCGCTAACTGCGCCCACACTACTCCGCCACTTATCCACGAGAATGCAAGCAAGCAGCAACCCAACCTCATCCCCTCTTGAGTCTTTTTACTGGAAAGCCAAATTACGAACTTCCACCTTGCACCTCTGCAATGTCTTTTATCCCAGTGGCGTCTATACGGTGCGCTGTACTGTAGGACTACGTGAATGTCTCGGACCTCGTATGTCCCGATCCTTAGAGGACGTTGTTGCTGGTAAAGTGACAGAGGAACCGATTCTGAAACCCTCCGAGATCCCAAAACCACTGCCGATCCTTCCTCTGCGCGATGTAGTCATCTATCCTTTCATGCTCTTTCCGGTCGTTGTTGGACGCCCTGCTTCGTTACGGGCTGTAGCGAAAGCGCTGGAGCGTAAGCGCATTCTCTTTGTTACTGCCCAGCGCGATCCAATGGTTGAAGACCCCGACTTCGAGGATCTGTATCCTCACGGCACTATTGTGCGTATTTTGCAAGCTCAGCGGCTCCCGAACCAGCCACTCCTAAAAGTTCTCGTAGAGGGTCTATACCATGCCCGCCTCAAAGAACCTTTCCACAAAGGCGAATACATAGAGGCGAACGTGCGCATTATCTCCGCACGCCCCCCGAAGGACGACCCCGAATTCCATGCAATGATACGCCGTGCTGGTGAACTGTTTCAGGAGTATTTGCGAATCTCCCGCCAACCTCACGAAATCTGGGTAGCTTACGAAGGGTTAGA
>JANWXA010000146.1 GCA_025055465.1 Candidatus Kapaibacterium sp. | reverse complement strand
GCTCGTGGACGAGCCGCGCTGGTAGAGCTACGGGGATTTCGTTCCTCCGTGTGGACACCACCCGGGGCAAGATACGATGGCTGCATACGCTTATGTCTCGGGCGCGCTGTGAAGCTGTTGTAAGCGGGAAGTTCGCTCTATGAACCTGAGCTGTTCGATGATGGGATCCAATTCGCCCTCCAGGACTTCGGTGAGTGTGAAATTTTTGGCTTCTCCGGAGAGACGGTGGTCGGTAACCCGGTTCTGTGGGAAGTTGTAGGTGCGGATTTTCTCCGAGCGATCCCCGGTTCGAATCTGACTCCGCCGCTGCTGGGCAAGCTGTTCTTCTTGTTGACGACGTTGCAGCTGGTACAGGCGTGCCCGCAACACTTTGAGTGCTTTTTCCCGGTTTCGGTGCTGTGAGCGCTCGTCTTGGCATTGCGCTACGATTCCTGTGGGAAGATGAACAACGCGCACGGCAGTCTCTACTTTGTTGACGTTTTGCCCACCGTGTCCGCTGGCGCGGAAGACGTCAATGCGGAGGTCTTCTTCGCGGATCTCTATGTCCACTTCTTCGGGTTCAGGTAGTACGGCGACAGTAGCGGCAGAAGTATGTATGCGTCCACTGGATTCAGTGATGGGCACTCGTTGGACGCGATGGACGCCGCTTTCGAATTTCATTGTGCCGTACACATCCTCGCCGCTGAGTGTGAAAATGATTTCTTTGAAGCCGCCCAGGTCGCTTTCGCTGAAGTCAATGACTTCTAACCTCCAACCTTTGCGTTCGGCGTAGCGTTGATAGATACGAAAGAGATCCGCGGCGAACAAGGCTGCTTCTTCACCGCCAGTGCCGGCGCGGATTTCCACAACGCAGTTGCGGCTGTCGTCAGGATCGGAGGGAAGCAGAACAAGGCGGAGTTCTTCGGCAGCAGCGTTGAGCTGAGGGGCTAATCGTTCTAACTCCGCGGTAGCTAATTGACACAGTTCAGGATCAGTTTCCGTCGCCAAAAGTTCTTGCAGGGAGATATGCTCGCGATGGAGGCGCAGATAGCGCTCTGCCAGTTCTGCCACAGGGCGTAAACGCTTGAGCTCACGGGCAAGTCGAGCGGTCTGTTGTGGGTCGGCAGCGACGTGAGGGGATTCCAGTTGGGTGTGCAGTGCACGGTAATGCTCGACCGTACTCTGCGCAACTTGTTCCAGCGTAAGCTCCATGTGAAGTTCTGTAATTTGCTTGGCACAGCTACGGATAAAAGACGGATGAGAGGGTACATCACACGTATTCTACTGTCAAGCGTACTTCTGGTCCTCTGGGGCTGTCCGTCAGAAAATCCATTGTTAGTGGACCCACCACGGACAGTAGACAGCATGCTGGTCGCGTTGCTATCTGTTGTACCGGATGGAGAGATCCGACAAGTGTTTGTGGGAGACACGGTGCTGGAGCTACGGCCGGGCGAGCGAACGGCGGCCATGCTTGTAACGAAGGACTCTCTGGAAGTACGGGTAATGCGTGGAGGAGAGGTCTCGGCACGGAAAACTCTGCGCTTGTTGCGACGGATGTTTCATCTTATTGTGGTAACTGCTTCGGTAGAGGGGCACGATACGGTTGGGACTTTTCTCCAACCTTTCGATGAGAGGCGGGGAGGTAGTGTGTTGCGCCTTGTCCACGTTGCTGCTACAGCGGACCTGTATGGAATGCAATTAGGGTGTCCAAACGCCCAGTCGCCAGTTGCTCTGGTCCGGCGCCTGTCCGAGTCATCCCCGATCGTGGTGCCGGGGGAGCACGAAATAGTGTTGTCGGTAATAGAAAGTCAAGCTGGAAGCCGACGTGCTTTAGGAGCGTGGTGGCTGAGACCGCAGCGCGGACGCGCATATTCCCTGCTCGTCTGGGGAACCGCGGGCAAGGTGCGTGTCGGGCTTGTGGAGGACACGCGCATGACTGCTCATCCAGTGCAGCAACTGGATGCTGTGGAGCGGGCCACGGCAGCAATTCGAGTCCTCAACCTCACTGCGGGATCCGTCACAGTTATGCGCCGCTCAACGGGCGAGTCGCTGGCCATGGGGTTAGAGCCAAGGCAGGCGGGTTCTTACGTTACTGTATCGGCATGCATGGAAGCGCAGGCAGATTCCTTCATGGTGCAAACGTCTTGGGGGCAGGTGCTGACGCTGGGAGGGGTTTTGGAGCCTTTTCAGCGCTATACCATTGCGCTAATGGACTCAGCAGGGGTTCTTCGGGGATGGCTTGGCCAAACGGCTGGACGGGCAGCGGAGAATATGCCAAGGGCGCGTATCCTCCACGCGGCCCCTGAAATGCCCTCGGTGCAGGTAGTTATTGGGGGGATAGGGGTTGGGAACATGAACAGCGGTCGGGTAGCTGTGGACAACATCGGCTTTGGTGCGGTGAGCGCAGAGCTGGAACTTCCTTCTGGCATTGTTCCGCTTCTGGTTCAGGGTAAAGGTTTCCCGGGCACTCTCTTGGCGGTAACTCTGCTTGAGCTAACGGTGGGCAAAGTCGGTCTGCTTTGCCTGGTATCTGCTGCTTCTGCTCATTATGGGCTCGGGATGGCCTGGATTGACGCCCATGCTGAGAACACAGAAGTTTCGCTATTACCTGAGGGTCTGCCGCTCCAGTTGCTCCAGGGGATCCCGTATCAGAGACTGGTGGTCAGCCTGCCGCCGGTACTCTCAGCAGTGCCTCTGCCATACCGCGGGTCTGTAGCTACCGTCCTGCCGTCGTCAGGTAGCGTGCTTAGTGTCGGGGGACGGGCGTGGGAGCTGACTGCGTCTCCGGACTCGTTACCGTTACTGGTATTTTCGGGTACGATGCACAGCCCCGAACTCTTTCGTTTTACTGCTCCAAGGCGGTGGATAGGTGAGTGGAGTGCCCAACGTCGGTTTATCAATGCCAGCGATGTGCCAGAGGTAGATGTGGTCATTGATACGGTCGTTGCGGGACAGCGGAGCGAGCATGTGCTTTTCCGCAGGCTGCCTCAGGCAGCAGCGTCACCGTTCGAACGTATCCTACTGGAGTATCGCCTTAGCTTTCGAATTCGTGCAAGCGGCACAGATGTGGTCTTAGCACGAGTAGACAATGTGTCCTTTCCCCTCGGAGGGCGCTACTCTGTTATTTTTGTGGGCAACCGCACAGATGGCTACGGGGTTATTGTGCACCAAGAGCTGTAGTACTACCAAGGGAACAGTAGAATGTTGCTTGTTGTCGCTTTTTTGTGGATTGCTACTGTGGTTTCTCTTTGGGCAGTGCTGCCCCCGATACACCGGGTTCAGGATGGCCGTTTGCCCATTTTCGTTGCTGCTCGAGTGCTCCCCAACAGTGTAAGTACGGTTCCGCAGGTTTTCTGGGTAACCCGAAATCCTCAGCAGTATGTGCCTGGTGTTGTACTGGTCAAGACGCGACGTGTTCTTGCTCTTGAGAAAAGTGGGCGTGGCTTCCTTTCTTCCGCCCTCGCCCAGACACTGGAACCGTTGCATGTACGGCACATCCGTCAGCCCTTTCGGGAATATACCACCGCCTCCCTACAAAGCCAGGACCTGTTTGGGCTGGGTAAGGTGTACGAGGTCTGGTATGCGGCACCGGTGGATCCGTACGATGTTTGCAGAGCCCTTTCGGATAATCCAGAAATTGAGTACGCCGAACCCATGTATCGGCGCTATCCGCTCTATACTCCGAACGATCCCCGCTTCGCCCAGCAGTGGCATCTGCAGCGGATAGCGGCCCCCGGTGCATGGGATGTTACTCGAGGTGACACCTCTGTAGCAATCGCTGTGATTGACACGGGAACGGACTGGGAACACGAGGACTTGGCCGCTAATGTTTGGCGTAATCCGAGAGAGATTCCCGACAATGGTAGGGATGACGATGGCAACGGAAAGGTAGACGACGTTCGTGGGTGGGATTTTGTCGGGAATGTTACGCTGCAACAGGCTCTCAACGGGCAATTCCGGGAGGATAATGACCCGAAGGTTCGGGGCTCAACGGCTGGAGTGTCGGCACATGGGACCCAGACGGCTGGCAGTGCCAGTGCGGTCACTAACAATGCTGTTGGCGTGGCTTCCCCAGGCTTTCACTGCCGAATTATCCCAATCAAGTGTGCTTCTGACAATCCCCAAACACCGGGGGTCTGGCGTGGATACGAGGCCATCCTCTACGCTGCCAGGCTGGGTGCCAAGATCATCAATACCAGTTGGGGTGGTCCAGGGGGGAGTGCAACAGAATATCAGGTCATTCAGCAAGCTCTTGCCTTGGGTGCGCTTATCGTCGCTGGTGTTGGAAATAGTGGGGTCAATATGGATTACGCTCCCTTCTACCCTGCTGCCTATCCTGGAGTCCTGAGTGTTGGTGGCACGACGCGGTCTGACCAAGTCGCTAATTGGAGTAACTATGGGGTGAGTGTGCAGGTGTACGCGCCTGGTGAGGACATCCTCAGCACGACACCGAATAACACGTACGGTGCGGCCACGGGAACTTCCTTTTCCGGACCGGTTGCAGCTGGTATTGCTGCACTGGTTGCTGCTCTCCATCCAGATTGGTCTCCATTACAAGTGCTTCATCAGATTCGGAGTACAGCAGACAATGTGTTGACCACCAATCCATCCCAGCGTCCTCTTTACTACGGGCGGGTGAACGCGCAGCGAGCTGTTTCGGTCAATCGCCGTTTGGATCAGGGCACTCGTATGCCCGGTATTGGTTTGGCCGAAAGTAACGCCATTCTCATTAGTTCCCCAACAGGGGCTTTGAGCAGTTACGACCCACATACGGTCATTTTGCGCCTGAAGAATTACCTTGGTCCAGCAACGAATGTGACGGTGCAGGTGCAGTCTATAGACGGATACGCCACAGTGACTCCGGCGACGGCAGCTTTAGGGGTGTTGGGGAGTGGCGAAGTCAAGGGGGATAC
>JANWXA010000145.1 GCA_025055465.1 Candidatus Kapaibacterium sp. | reverse complement strand
GACTGTGTCCAACAACGGAACGACTTAGCAAGCAGAAGCCCCATGTTGCCCTCTCCCTACAATCCGACGCGCGAGCTAACCATCGGCATTATCGGCGGCGGGCAATTGGCGAAGATGCTAACACAAGCTGCCTACCGACTGGGGCTACGCGTAGCAATTCTGGAACACGGTGCCGATTCCCCAGCCGGACGGATGACCAAACTGGAATTTCCGGAAGGCTGGACTTCGCCGGAAGCGTTAGAATCGTTTCTCCGCGCCAGCGACATCATTACGCTGGAGAATGAGTTTGTTTCACCCGAACTCCTGGAACACCTTGCTCAGCACCGTTTGGTATATCCCAGCCCCGAAACCGTCCGCCGTGTACGGGACAAGCTCACTCAAAAACAAGTCATATCCGAAGCCGGAATCCCAGCACCCGCGTTCGCCGCCGTGGAAGCCCCAGAGGATGCTCTCGCTTTCGCTCGGCAACACGGCTTCCCCGTCGTGCTAAAGACCCGCACCTTCGGCTATGATGGATACGGTAACCGAACCGTGAGCACCACCGAAGAGCTTCCCAGCGCATGGCAGGCTCTGCAGCAGCGAGCGCTGGACTCCTCTCTGCTGGCGGAGCGCTTCATTGTGTTACAGAAAGAATTAGCTGTGATCGTCGCCCGAAATCGGCGTGGAGAACTGGCGGTATACCCTTGTGTAGAAACCGTACAGCACGATCACGTCTGTCGCGAGGTCTATGCTCCGGCACCAATTCCAGACGCACTACGCCGGCGGGCTCAGGAAATTGCTGTAGCCTGTGTAGAAGCCGTTCACGGAGTTGGTGTCTTCGGCATCGAGCTGTTTCTGGACGGTGAAGGGGAAATCCTCTTCAACGAAATGGCTCCACGCCCACACAACTCCGGACACTATACGATCGAGGCCTGCTACACCTCTCAGTTTGAAAACGCCATTCGGGCCATCTGCGACCTCCCGCTGGGCTCGCCTGATCTGATTGTCCCCGCAGCAGTCATGGTCAACCTCCTGGGGTCACGCACTGGCCGTGGCATCCCGGACTCCGTCATAGCTGCCCTCCGCACCGGGAAAGCGTGGCTTCACCTCTACGGTAAGCATGAGAGCCGTCCCCGACGAAAGATGGGGCACATAACCGCAGTGGGACAGACCTTGGAAGAAGCTCACCTATACGCTCGGCAGGCAGCCGAGGGCATCACCTGGTAGCTCGCTCTACCGTTTCACCTATGAATGTCAACAACCGACGTCGTGCCTGCTCAAAGCTAATGCGGCGAATCCGGTGCTTCAGCGGCACAATGGCCGCCGGCACTGTGCTCAGTTCATCTACACCCAATCCGACCAGGAGCTCCGTCGCTTCAGCGTGGGCTGCCAACTCTCCACAGATACCGACAGGAATGCCATGCCGATGCGCTGCCTCTACAGCACAGTAGATCAAGTACAACACCGCTGGATGGAAAGGATCAAAAAGCTGGGCGAGGTGGCCGTGAGTCCGGTCAACTGCAACCGTATATTGGGTAAGATCGTTGGTGCCAATGCTGAAGAAGTCCGAAATCCGTGCCAGCCGGTCAGCAATCAGTGCTGCTGCCGGCGTCTCTATCATAGCCCCAATCGGTACCGAGCATCGGCATCCTTGCTGTTCCCCTCCTAACTCTCGGCAGGCGTGTTCCATGAGCTGGCGAACTCTCCCCAGCTCTTCCACTGTACTGACCATGGGGACTAACACGCGCACGTTGGAAGTGGCAACCCGGAGAATCGCCCGAAGCTGTGCACGCAAAATTTCGGGATAAGCGAAGAGAAATCGAACACCGCGGAGCCCAAGAGCCGGGTTCCGCTCCAGGGGAATACTATCAGCATATTTCTCTCCCCCGACATCGAAGAGCCGAAAGGTAACAGGATAAGGGTACAGGCGTTCAGCTACTTCTCGGTACCACTGCACTTGTTCCTCCTCCGTTGGGAATCGGCCTAAGTGGAGGAGCAGAATCTCCGTCCGAACCAATCCAGCCCCTTCAGCTCCGATGGTAAGCGCATCGTCCACATCCTGCAGAGAAGCAATATTCGCCATCAGGCGGAAGCAACGCCCATCGGCTGTTTGCGCAGGAAGCTTCGCAAACCGAGCCAGAATCCGGCGACGCCACTGGGTACTGTCTCGATGCCGCTCATAACGGCGGCACGTCTCCGGTGCAGGGCGCACGACAACAGTTCCAGTATAGCCATCCACGATCAGAGGATCTCTTTCCCTGATAGTAGCTATTGCACCACGCAAGCCTATGACCGCCGGTAGCTGCAGACTTCGTGCCAGGATTGTCGTGTGGGATGTAATCCCTCCCACCGCCGTAACCAGCCCACGTGCGCCAGCTCGATGGAGCAATACAACCTCAGAGGGTGTAACTGCCGGTGCAACCACGACAGCACCAGCAACCCGAGTATAGTCCGCCCGATGCTGCTGCAACGCCAAGAGCAAGCGGTGCAGAAACTGCTCTAGTTCGCTCCCGCGCTCCTGCAAGAGAACATCGGTAGAACGGGATAACCGTCCAATGACCGGCTCCATAACCTGCTGGAGCGCTCGCTCTGCTGTTCCTCCAGCGCGAATGAGGGCACGAACCTGCTCCTGCAATACCGCGTCTGTGAGAAGATGCAAGTAGCTGTCAATAATTGGGACAACACTCGGTGCCTCCATCGCAGCCACTGCCTTTGCCTGCATCCACTCTTGCTGTAACAATTCGACCGCTTTACGATAGCGCTCCCATTCATCCGGCGGTCTTGCCGATTCCCCGAGTGGTTCTACAGCGGTTGGGAGAAACAGCACAGCCTTTCCAATGGCAATTCCGGGCGAAGCTGCAATCGCCCTCAGGTGAAGTTCATTCTCTTCAGGAACAGGGAGTCGAAATGCGTTCTGCTGAAGCAAGCGAAAGCCAAAATGCTCTGCTGACGCACTCTCCACCACCGCGCCTTTGTACCTATTCAACAAACCGGGGGAAAATTACAACATCCAGCCTATTTGCACCCCCTTACCCCTCGTTCGTTCTCTGGAGAAAGGCAGCAATCTGCGAGACGGCTTCCACAGCGTCCGCCCCCTCTGCCCGCACCAGAAGTTCCGCCCCAGGTTCAGCAGCCAAGCTCATCAGCCCTAATGTGCTTTTGGCGTTGACAGCTACACTATCCCGCACTAACTGGATGTCAGACCGAAAGCGCGATGCCAACGCTGCCAGCTCCGTCGCCGGACGAGCATGTAAGCCCATGGGCAACCGCACAACAATCCGCTGCTCCACCATTGTGCAGGGCTGCTGTCCCGAGCGGTTATTGCGACGAACAAGCCAACCGTTAGCATGTGGTCATGGCACGAAGAGGAGAGAGGAGGACCTGCCCCGTGGTGTCCAATACGTAGCAATACATACTGCAGGCCCCTGAAGGGGAAGCCCCGTGCACCAGCTCTCTTCCCCAGGCGGTACAAGAAAGTGTGCCAGCTCTTGTCCCAGCAGGGAGTACACAACTACTCGCCCCGGTAAGTCCCTATATCCCTCCAAACACATTTTTTCGCCGCGGAGACGGAATTGGAAATCAGTTCCCCAAGGCGCTTCTGTTACCGGAAGTCCCTGCCATTCCAGCTGGTGCCACCCTCCCGAGCCTCCACGATATTCCACCAGCGCACCGCACACCGGGCCTTGTCCAAGAATGGTCAGGGTCTCTGACCCCTGCGGGACTATCACAAACACGAAGAGAGACTCTTCAGCGACCACAATTCCGAGGGGTTCCAAGGGCTCAGCAAGCCGTAGTCCAGTAATCCGAACGCCGGGACACCCCGTTATCATACCTACAACTATCTCAGCATCCGGGGGTAAGCGCCCCCAAAGGAGGGGATCACCTGAACGAAGCTCTACCGGAGGTAGTCCAGCGGTCCGCGTGAAACCATCTCGGTTATAGCCATAATTCTGCAGCACAACAGCAACATCACGCACCGAAACAACACCGTTCCCATCACAGTCAGCATGCGTTGCTTCTGGGTCTACCCACGCCAGCGCCTTCTGAGGCCTCCACTCAGTACTGGCAGGTGTACGACGGTATCCTATTGCCTTACGGTGGGCGTAGAGCCCAACTACGGCAACATCACGGCCATCTACATTCCCATCGTTATTGGCATCCCCGGGCCAAACTGTCACGTATCCGTGTACCGACAGCGTTAGCCTTGACTCCGGAAGAGCTCGAAGGCTGTCGCCACCGCTGATGAGTGCCCATCCCTCGGTCCCGCGAAATTGGATACTCCCTCCATGGAGTGCATCGTGGGAGAGAACAAACTCTAACACCACTATTGCTGGATTAAGATACGCTTGTCGGATCGAAAGCGCGGCAATGTCCACAATCCCTTCGTCTACTTGAGTATCTGTGTCCGCAACCACAAACAGTTCTGAACGCGCGAAGTTCACTGTGCTCCATCCGGCAAATTTCACCAGCGAGGCTGGAGTATACCGGAGCCGACATCCAGCACCGTAGAGGGTAGCATCCCACGCCCGAACAACAACGCAGAAGCGCTCGCCTGCAGTCACGAACTCAGTGCGGCTGTCGCTGCGCTCGAGCCGCAAACTTTGCCCCCACAGTACGACACCACCAAGGACGAACCACACACTCTTTGTTCCCATGGCATTCCAAACCCTCGCGGCACCGGGAGAGTTTCTTACAATTGCAATGCCAGTTCAATTTCAGCGGCGCCGTATCAAGCGTCGCAGCGAGGGTAAGTGGCGATGAAACACCATCACCAACACTATCCCAACAGTAATACACGCATCCGCAACGTTGAAGACCGGCCAGCGCGTGTAGAGTCGCCCAAAGAGGACAAAGTCGGGAAATTCCACATCAAGGAAATCCACCACGTTCCCCTGCAGAAAAGGGGCCTCCCC
>JANWXA010000144.1:4587-4911 GCA_025055465.1 Candidatus Kapaibacterium sp. | reverse complement strand
TTCATTGGGCTGCGACGCTTCACCCACATCGTAAGCAATGAAGCTGTAGTAGCCAGTCTTGTTCTGGAGGCCGTTCTTCTTGTCTTGCTGTGTCTTGTGCTTCTTGCTTCACCCCCCACCACCTCCCCCCCAGCCTCCCCGCAGGAATGGGGCGAACAAATCCACAACATTGCCAAAGACATGGACGCAATAGTCAGCAGTGCCGACAAAGTCCTAACCCAGCACGAGAAGCTTCTCAACTGCTGGAGTGACTCTGTACAGAACCAGGAAGAGCTTCTGCGCCGCTTTGCAGAGACCGTTGCCTCCCTGCAGAGTATGCCCCAG
>JANWXA010000144.1:0-4577 GCA_025055465.1 Candidatus Kapaibacterium sp. | reverse complement strand
CACCAAATTGCCGGAGAGCTGCAGCACTGGCGTAGCCAGCAGCTCCAAGGTCTTATACAACAAGAACTTCTCCGCTTGGCGAGCACTGCCCTGAGCAACCAAGGTGGGGTCCGTGAACAGTCCACCTCGGGCAATGCGTAACGCGGCTCTCTTCAGGGTAGAGCTCTACTTTGTGCTCTACCTGGTCGCCCTCTTGCTGCTATTGTTTGAGCCTCCATCGCCGGAAGGTGCTACTGCACCCGTCGCGCAACCCCCCGGGGGCCCGTCAGTAGAGTTCTCGCTCCGCCCTTCAGAACTTCTCTGCCTCATTGAAGACAGCGCTGGGAAGCGCATCCTGCGTTCTTACGACTCCACCGCCGAGCTCTGGTACTCCCGTCCTCTGGAGCAACCGTCCCTCTTCGTACAACTGGATTCTGCAGGACATATCCTCTGGCACTCTGGACAGAGCAGCGAGTCCTCCCCAATTACGGTGGAACCTCGACTTGATGAGCGCCGATTTCTCATCCACTGGCATTTTCCGTGGTGGAAACCAGCCCTCACAGTCGGGCAGCACGTCTACCGACTTCGGATACAGGTACAACACGGCCGCTCTGACGAGCGATACAACGAGTACTTTTCAGCCCTGCTCCGGATCAATGTTATAACGCCATCTATCTCTCTTCAGGCCACCTCTTCGGCCCAGCCACCCCTGCAGAGCCCACTTTCGTTGTCACCCGCACCATTGCGCGTTATGGCCCCGAATTCTGAAATCGAAGCGCCACCCAACGGGGATTGGGAAAGCGAGCTTATAGTTTACGGTGTGGACCTCTTGCGCGAGCTGGCATCAGAACCGAAAATCACCATTACAGGTGCCGTCGGGGGGAACGCCACAGCAAGGGCACAGAGTCCAACGACGCTGGTCGTACGTGGCACGGCTCCTCGCGAGGGCACTTTGCGAGTTTCCGTTACCCTGGTCCGCCGAGCTGATGGAGAGCGGGCCACAGCAGAGATAGCTGTTGTTGCACGTCCCTTGCCCCGCCCGGAAATACCGACCGAAGTGTATCCAGAGCGAGAATACGTACTGGAGCCTAAGCTGCAGCTGCGTGGACAGAGTGTACGTGCCGAACTCCACGATGGACAGCGACTGTGGGGCTCTTCCGCTGGAGGCCCCTTCTCTATTGTTCCCCAACTTTCTGACACGGGCAAACGCCTCATCCTACGCCGTCTAATCAATGAGCGCCTCGTAGACGAAACCAAGATGTCCATACGGGATTTTCCCCCACCGGAAATCGTGGAGATGCGCACAGGCGAGGGGCATATACTTCTCGTGCGTACGCGTTGCTTCGGCACGGTGCGCGGCGAGCCTAATCTCTGCGAGCTCTCTTCCAGCGGAACCACACGGGAGCTATACGGAAATCGACGCCGCCGAAACGTAGAGCCATACGGCATTGTTACTGAGCAGACGTTTGCCATAGAGGGCATAGAGCCTATGGCTCCGCTGTCTCTCACGCTACGCGACCGCGCCGGACGGGAAACTCACTGGAAAGGGCGTTCTCCCCAGCGGTAGGAGAACGTGGTTACCTACTCCGGTAATTCCCAAACCGCCTGCCGGAAAACCTCCCCACGATGCTCAAAGTTGACAAACATGTCGAACGACTTACACGCTGGGGAAAGAAGCACTACATCCCCTGGTTGAGCATAGAGTGCCGCCAGGCGAACTGCCTCTCGTAAGGAGGTAGCACGGAGGCAGCGCACCTTCGTATAGAAATGCCCAAAAAGCGCATCCGCCTCCTCGCCGATAGCTATGAGGAGACGGACCCTCTGGGATACCAACTCATCCAAGGAACTGTAATCATTGTGCTCTCCGCGCCCACCCGCAATCCAGACAATAGGCTGCGTATAGCTGGAAAGAGCATACCATGCAGCATTGACATTCGTAGCCTTCGAATCGTTGATGAAGTCCACGCCGCGCCAGCGCCGCACGAGCTCCAAACGATGCTCTACGCCAGCAAACTGCATAAGGCTATCGCGAATGTCCTCGTTGCGGATTTCCAGCGCTCGCGCTGCCACCACCGCCGCTAATGAGTTGTAAAGGTTGTGGGCCCCCGGCAGCCGGAGCTTATCCGTTGACATAAGTACTTCCTCTTTATGCTGCCACACAGTCACAACGTCTGTGCCTCGGATATATGCGCCCTCCGCTACAGGCCGCATCCCGAAATAAGCACAGCGTGCCCGCGTCCGATGCTCTGCTGCTTTTGCTTCCCGGTCGTCGGCGTTCAAAATTAGCAAATCCTGTGGACGCTGCTGAGCGGTGATACGCCACTTTGCCTGCCGGTAAGCCTCAAAGCCGCCGTGATATTCCAGATGGTCTGGGACAATGTTGAGAAGTACGGCCACATCGGGGCGAAAGTGGTGGCAGAACTCTAATTGGTAGCTGCTGACCTCTAATACCAGAACTGCCCCATCCGGAATCCCGCGACACATAAGCTCTGAAAGTGGTGTCCCAATGTTTGATCCCACAAGCCCTTCCCTTCCCGCCCGTCGGAGAATGAAACCGATCAGAGCTGTCGTTGTGGTCTTCCCATTTGTCCCTGTAACCGCCACCACAGTCCTTTGGGAGAGATGTCGCCACGCAAACTCCAACTCAGAAAGGATAGGAATACCACGCCGGCGCGCTTCCTGCACCACCGGCGCATGGGGCGGGATACCCGGGGAAATGATGATCTGGGCCGCACGAAAGACCCGCTCACTGTGCCCCCCGAACTCGGCAGGAATGCCCAAGTGCGAGAACTGTTCAACCGCTTCCGAGCAAAGATCGGCCGCCCTCTGTTCGGAAACAAAAACCGACGCTCCCAGACGCTGAGCCAAACAAGCCGCTGCCCGACCGCTACGGGCCGCTCCCAAGACGACAATGTCAGTCATTGTCCGGAGCTGCTGCGTCAAACTGCGCCACTACTGGACAATGATCTGATAGACGTTCAGCCTCAGGAAAAGGATACTGGGCATAGAAGTTGATCACCCGAGCGCTACCAGGCCGGTAGCGTTGAGCAAAACTACGGCTGACAACAACGTGATCCACAACATAGGCACGCTCATATCGGCAACTCCGCAACTCTCCGGTTAGGAAGAGCAACTCTGGATGGCTCGCCAAGGGTGTTAAGGTTGGATACTGCTTGCGTCGCGGGGTATCATTGAAATCACCCACAACAACGATGTCACGATCTGAACCGGTGGCACGGAGGGAGTCCACCCAATGGGCAAGTCGCTGCACCTGATGTAACCGAAGCCGACGGGAAAGCTCCCGAAGCTCCGGCGTGCTGTCGTAGCGTGAGGTAGACTTCAGGTGCACGACCATAAAATAAAAATCAGCATTGCCAGCACGACAATATGCCACAAATCCTGGCCGGGTACGCCCTGGCTGGACAATCAAAGGTGTATATTCTCCAACTATGCGCACTTCCAGGCCACGCCGATAGAGGAGCCCCACATTTTGCTGTGCTCCCAGGGAACCAACAATGCCGCGAAACTCTGGGAGATATCGCAGTAGTCGCTGGAGCGCTTGCTCATTCTCGATTTCCTGAATCCCTAATAAGTCCACACCCGATTGGCGGATTAGCTCTGCAAGCTTCTGTAGCTCCGCCTCCGTGCGCGGATTCCGGTCATTGACTCCATCACCAAGCCACTCAATGTTGAAGGTGCCAAGAGTAAGAAGGTCAAATAAGGGTAAGGCCTGGTGAGCTGGCTCTTGCCACCTTGACTGGCAAGCAATAATAGCACAGCTCACGAGGGCAGCAAAAAGACAATACAAGAACCACATGGCTTATCTCTGTGTGTCTCCGCGTTACCACTCCCGGTCCGCCCGCCAGAGAGCTCGGAGGACATGCGCCACAATATTAGGATTTTCCCGAATCCGGCGCAGCGAATAACCATACCAGTTCTCGCCAAAAGGGATGTACACCCGCACAGGATGTCCCTGCTGCCGGAGATACTCCCGCCGTTGTGGTCGCACACCTAAAAGCATCTGGAACTCATAACGTTCCAGCGGAACAGCATAGCGCTGGAGCGCGTCTTCGGCAAACCGTAGTAGCTCTTCATCATGTGTAGCAATGGCTGTGTGAAGTCCGTGGGAAAGCAAAAGTTCCAGTAGACGCTTGTACTGGTGTCGAATCTCTTCTCGGGCTCGATAGGCAATCCTGGGCGACTCAATGTATGCCCCTTTGCAGAGGCGAACTGCAGGGCGCAGCGGGAGCAGCTCCTCGATATCGGCCTCACTCCGGCGCAGATAGGCTTGGATAACAATACCTACATTTTCACAGCCCTCCTCCCGCAAACGGCGGTAGAAGGCAAGCGTAAGATCGGTATAAGGAGAGTTTTCCATGTCTATGCGAACAAAGAGCCTGAGTTGCTGTGCCCGCCGTACAAGGTTCTGCAAAAGCCTATAGCTCTCTCCCGGGTCAATGTCCACCCCAAGAGCTGTCAGCTTCACCGACAGGTACGCTGGTAAGCGACGCTGAGCAATGGCCTCTAACACTGCTTCCGCCTGCATTGCGTACTGCTGAGCATATACCCACTGAGTGACAAACTCCCCTAATACATCC
>JANWXA010000143.1 GCA_025055465.1 Candidatus Kapaibacterium sp. | reverse complement strand
TTACGGACGCCTTCTGCCCAAAGCTGAGCATGAGGCATTTCCATCGAGGGCAGCACAATTCCAATAATGTCCTCGGCAAGGTAACCAACAATATCGCAGCTACGCAGATGGGAACGCAACAGGGGCAGCACGTGTACTGTTAGAAGTTCACGCATACGGGCAAGCGTCAAGCCCGATAGGGTTCCATATCGGTCTACTTGCATAGCGCAGAGAACGGCATGGGTGTGCAGTGTACGAATGCGCTCCAGTTCTTCACTTACCCGATAGCGGAAGCCGTCTTCACTCCAAATACCTTGGTTAGAGTGGAACCAGAGTCCACCGCGGAGCTGTTCGTTCCAATAGCGGTGTTCTGTGATGATTCCTACCCAGCGGCTGAGGGTTTCGACGAGTTCCAGCTCCTGGGGAGCCAAGGGCTCTGGAGTCTCACAGTACAAAGCTCCATATGCATGAGTTGGCGAGCACAACGGAATGACATACGTGAATGTCGAGGCTGCCAGCGGAGGTTCGTTCGGGTGGAGTCGGTAACGGTACGTTCCCTCGCTCCATTGTCGTATTTCGCCAGTGTAAATGGCATCTCCGAGCAGAGTTTGCTCCAGGGTACACAGGGTCTGGCGAAGCGACTGCCATGGTTCGGGGGCGTTCATGTCAGCCACACGCCATCCGCGTAAGCGCTGGGTGTATAGGCACAGCAGAAGTACCGATGCAGAAAGCAGCGAGGAAAAGAGAGCAAGCACACTCTGAACAAAAGCTTCCTCAGGCTCGGCGGCTAATTTCCATAGATTGCATGCGTGCTTCCAGGCTCGAGTTTTCTGTAGCAGCTCGTATTGCTGAATATAGCTCTGCAACAATCCCCCAATGAGGAGAACGATGTGTCCCAGCAGACTGACTGTCGTTGCCGTATAAGCTTGCGGCTGTTCACTGTCCAAGCATAATACTCCAACGGAGCGATTCTGGAGTAGAATGGGCACTCCCACAAAGGAGTTCGTTCCCGTGGGTTGTCGGTAGTAGGGTAGAAGCTCTAGCTCTGCGTTCGGCTGGATTTCGGTCACAATCTCTGCACGTCCGGACACAGCAATTTGGCTAATGATGTCCTGTCCAAGCGGGAATTTCTGTTGCTCTGAGCGGAAGAGCTCAGCGATTTCTGACTGCCATGCCTCCAACACCAACAATTGGCGTTCTGTGTCTAGCCAGAAGAGGGCAGCGGTCCGTGTTGGTGTAATGACTTGTACAAGGGATAGGACGCGCTCCAGTAATGTCCTGAGCACATAGCGTGGTTCATCCCGGGGCAGGGATACGGGGGTCAGCATAAAGTCGGGTAGGCTTATCGGGCGGACACGAGCCGGTGGGCGCTCTGGGGCATTTGCCAAGGTTGTCTGAGATACGGGGGATGGCGCAGTAGGTGAGACTGCATTCCGGGAACGGCGTCCTACAATGCGGACGCTGGAGATGTCCTCGGTAAATTCCTCGCCTAAAGGGGTACTTGATGCGTGCTCAGTAGGGGTTGATGGAATGGCATCGGGGTCTGAAAAGGTTGCTGCAAAGTCGTCGAAGATAAGCCGAGTGCTTCCGCTTTCTTGCTGGACAGTCTTGCGCAATTGGTGAGCTTGAGAACGGAGCGCAGCATGGTAGGGGATCTCTTCGCTAAGCCGCTGGGAGATCAATAGAAAGAAGGCTACGGCACCCAGTAGAGCGATGGAGACCCCAATGAGGCGCACAGCAGCATCATCGAGGAGTAGCGCGATGAGCAATCCAAGGACAGCAACCCCAGCGGCCAGCCAATCTACTGGGCTGAGCAGGCGCAGCAACCGCTTCAGTTCTTCAACCATCCGCGCTGGG
Organism: Candidatus Kapaibacterium sp.; assembly: GCA_025055465.1. Taxonomy (GTDB): domain Bacteria; phylum Bacteroidota; class Ignavibacteria; order Kapaibacteriales; family HRBIN21; genus HRBIN21. Next base: position 3,124 of record JANWXA010000143.1, on the reverse strand, counting down.
TAAGCCGAAACTGAACGTACGAGACAGAGTTGTGTCGGAAGCGCTCTGTGTGCCGGTTGGCCGTGTCGCGGAGAATTACTTCAAAGCGAGTTTGGACGTGAACAGATTTCGTCACGGTGTAGCCCTGCTCGAGATCAACGAGAATACGCCCGGTACCCCCAAGCGACTCCCGCTGGAGCTCAGCTCGCAGCCTTCCCTCTTGGAGGCGGCGACGCTGAGGGTGTGAGCGCAGCGTTGCTCTGATTTCTAATGCTTTACGGTTCCCTGCTGAGCGAATACCCACTATGTGGTATTCTGCTATGTTACGAATTGGAAAGATGGATGCCAACATATCGGGGTATTCGTGGGACCACGTTCGGGCGGTATCCAATACCGAAGTGGGGAAGGGCAAGTACTCCTGCTGAAGAGGACGGTACATCTGCTCTTCTACCTGTCGCTCCAACATAGGGTTAAGCTGTTCCGGGAGCGTGTCTGAACTAAGCTGACGCAGGCGTTGGATAACGGCGGAGAGCCCGAAGACGGAGTCTATGCGCCCATCTGGCGTCACAAGCATGCGTACCTCCGTGCCCAAGAGAGCGGTGAGATGAGCGAAACCGGGATTCTCCCGGTCAGTGGAACTGCGGGAGTCATAGGCAAAGCGCTGGATATTTCCAGCCGTATCAGGGATTGCAAAACTGGCGATCAGTGTGTCTATTTGCACGATGAGCTCGATGCGGCCATCCGGGTGAATAGTGCGGACGGTCTTGCGGTAGTACTGCTGCACGTGGCTGGTTTGTATCAGTGTGTCTTGTACCAGTGTGTCGGTACGCATCATCCAGTAACCGTACCATTCCCGCGGTTTGACTGCATAGCGGAGGGTATCGGGGATAGCCACACGGTCTGAGGGAATTAGGCTGTCGCTGACAGAGGTGGTTGTAGCAGTATCGAGCTCCTGCTCTTTCGTGTCCTGAGGTCGGCATGCTGGAAGGGAGAGCCATAGGCTGGCGACGAGGAGAAGGGCTATTCTTCCCGCACGAAGTGCCATATCATTGAGACCTGGGTGATTCGACGGAAGGGTGATTGGGCCCCTGAAGGCAGACCAGTGTATTCAGTATGGGCATGGAGCTCCGAGCGCGAGATTAGCCCCCGAGGGGCCAATTCTACCGTGAGCTGAGCATGTCCAGTGCCGCTATGCACTACGACGGGTGTCTGAGGTAAGTCGGGGGGCCACACTGTTTGCGATTCTGGAGACAACGCCGGCAAAACCCCGACCAAAATCCGTGTGGTATCGGTAGTCTGAGCGATATGGATATGGGCTGTGTCGCGCCATTCAACGCCTTCTATCCACAGGTTTAGGAGTCGTTGCCATATTGAGTCCTCGCGTACACGGACTCCAGGCACAATGCCTTTATGTAGGTCAAACAGGGCCTTCAAACGAGCATCGGAAATAGCTGCCAGTTTTGCGGCGAGTTCTACAGAACCGCTGCTTGTCTCGGTGCGCAAGTGTTCGCGCAGCCACTCCAGCTGCTCACCTCCTATGCGCGCAATGTCGCCGTAGCTGGAAAAGAGAATTTCAGCTTCTGTTCCCACAACCATGCTGACGTAGTCGAGATCGGGGAGGCGGCGGCGAAGCTTTTCAGGGTGGCGGCTTTCAAATTCCAACACCGCGGTGTCCTGCTGAAACCGGTAGCGGAGGTCTTCCACACGGCAGGAGATCTCGGTCATATCGTGCTCACGGGAGGTGAAGGCGTAAAAACGCAACAGGTATGTGGCGTGGCGCTCCCACCTCCGGACCGTGCCGTCGGGGAGGTCATGCTGGACACGTACGTGCTCTTGTAGCTCGTAGTACCGAGTTCGCCCAACAGGGATGTAAGAGACAAGACGCGGCCGAACGGGTTCACGTACTTCTGGTCGTTCCCCCGTCACCTGTGCTGGAAGTAATACGGTGGAGCCAACTTGGAGCTCCAATAACGTAGAGCACAGAAGGCAGTACCGGGGAAATTTCTTCATCCACATGCGCCAACGCATGGGTATGTATGGCTCTATGCAGGCTCTACGGTGCGTGATCCACCAGTTCTATGGAGCTAAAGAAGAAGGCGATTTCTCGTTCGGCGCTCTCCAGCGAGTCTGACCCGTGGATAGCGTTCTCGCCTTTAGAGGTGCCAAACCGATGACGGATAGTGCCAGCTGCGGCCTCAGTGGGGTCGGTTGCACCAATAAGGGAGCGAAAGTCTTCTACCGCTTGCTCTTTTTGCAGAACCATGACAACAACAGGGCCACTGCTCATGAACCGCGTCAACTCCTCGAAGAAAAAGCGTCCGCGATGGACGTCATAAAAACTTTCTGCCTGCTCTTTGGTCATGTGAACAAGCTTCAGTCCCACGATGTGAAAGCCGGCTTGTGTGATCGCAGTGATGATTTCGCCTATGAGCTTACGGCGGACAGCATCGGGTTTAATAATTGCCAATGTACGCTGGCTCATGGTCTTTTTCGACGTTGAGTTCGTACCTGGCGTCCTGATAGACTTGGCTTGGGTTGTGTTCGGCGCCTATGATGTGTAAGAACGGTGGCGACGGTCTGTCCAATGTGGGCGGGTGAGTCCGCGACAGAGATGCCGGCGGCCTCAAAGGCTGCGATTTTTTCTGTCGCGGTTCCTTTCCCACCGCTGATAATGGCACCAGCATGCCCCATGCGGCGTCCCGGCGGAGCTGTCTGCCCAGCGACGAAGCCGATCACGGGTTTGCGCATGCTCTGCCGGACATACTCAGCGGCTTCTTCTTCTGCTGTGCCGCCGATCTCACCAATCAACAATATGGCTTCTGTCTCTGGGTCTTCGTTGAATAAAGTGAGCAAATCCACAAAACTGGAGCCAATGACAGGGTCCCCGCCGATACCGATACAGGTGGACTGACCCAAGCCGTGGTCAGTGATTTGCTTGACAGCTTCGTATGTCAAAGTACCGCTGCGGGAGATAATACCTATGCATCCCCGTTGGTGGATAAAACCAGGCATAATACCAATTTTGCATTCGCCTGGCGTAATGACACCAGGGCAATTTGGACCGATAAGTCGCGAGCGGCTACTACGCAGGGCTTCACGAACACGGACCATGTCCCGGACGGGAATCCCCTCAGTGATGCAGACG
>JANWXA010000142.1 GCA_025055465.1 Candidatus Kapaibacterium sp. | reverse complement strand
GAGGAGTAGGGGCGAAGGAGGCTTAGGGCAAGTGATACAGGGGTTGTGGGATCTAGCCACAGCTTCTCTGCCTCCCGGTGTAGGAGAGCTGGCATCCGGTCATGGATGCGAGCAACCAGGCTATTGGCGGGCACGGTGATGATGGAGAAGCTCCGGAGGAGTTCTCCTGTTTCGGGATTGAGCCACTCGTCCCACAGCCCTGCCATCGCGAAGAGCGGCTCTCCGAGAAGGAAGAAGCGGAAGGGAAAGCGTCCGCTGGGATGCTTGAGCCACTCGTAGAAAGCGCTGGCTGGGACTAAGCAGCGCCGGCGGTAGAGGAGGTGGCGGAAACTGGGGCGTTCGCGCAGGGTCTCCGCTCGCACATTAATGAAGCGCCCGCCAGAGTCCTCCTGCGCCCACGAAGGAGTAAGCCCCCAGCGCAACATCGCTAAATGATTGGTCCTGCTCCCCCAGCAGATGATAGGTAGGAACTGCATGGGGGCAGCATTATAGCGCTCTACCGGTGGCGCTTCTCCTATCTGAAAACGGTGGGCAAGTTCGTTGCCACCGATTGTGAGCATGTAGCGTCCGCACATTCCGCCTCTTGGGGATGGCAGAGTACAAGGACGAGGCAGAGTAAGTTGTACGGCATTTCGGACGGGGTTAGGACCGTGAGCAGTGGCCTACCACGTCAACACAAAATAGGGTCGAGACCTTAGGATGGAGATAGAAGGGATGAGGGCATTTTACACGCCGGAGCGTGCGCAGGATCGGCTCCGGCAGTGGCGCACAGCAGCCTTTGTCCTTTTTCTTGTTGTCGCCTGTGTAGAGGCGTTAGTGCTGGTAGAGCTTCTGGCTCAGCTATCGCTATAACGGAACGTTGCACGGGGTGATCTTGGAATGTGTAGGGTTTTGCCGTATTTTTGTGTGAAAGCTCGGTGCTTAGGGCACCTGGAGGTATGTTAAACCATTTGCGTAGGTGTACCATGAAGCGGCTCGTTGCTCTGCTGGTCGTTGCCGGAATGGCGGCAGTCAGTGCATCGGCACAGAAGACCAAACAAGGGGACAGAGCATGGCTGTTTACACTGAACGGTCTGTCAAATCTGGGAGTCGGCGGTTACAACGGTGGGTTAGGGCTATTGTACTATCTCAGCGATGACATGGGTTTGACCGTGGGTCTGGGGTTTGGAACTACGAGCACAACAGAAAAAGCGCCGACCTCGGGAGGAGCAGATGAGAAAACTTCTGCACTGAACCTAACTCTTTCCCCAGGGCTCCGCTTCAATCTTGCCTCAAGTGGCCCCATTGTGGGATATGCGGGTGTCGGTATATCATTTGGGATGGGGAGTGAGACGGTGGAGAATCCACAGCATGTAAGCGGAAGCAAAGTAGAAGTGTCAACGACTACGTTCGGTGCAGCGGTCACCGTGGGGGCTGAGTGGTTTGCGTGGAGCAACGTCTCTTTAGGTGCCAGCTACAGCCTGGGCTTCTCTACAAGCTCGGGAAAGCAGAAGGTAACGACTGGCGGCCAGACGACAGAAACGGATGCTCCCTCTGTGACCAACATTAGCACCGCTCCGTCTGGTTCCTTTACGCTTTCCATTTACTGGTAAGCATGGTGCAAGCGCTCTGAATGAGAAACGCCCGTGCTTACAGGCACGGGCGTTTCTTTTTAGGGTGGTCAGGGAGGGAGTCGAACCCCCGACACGGGGATTTTCAGTCCCCTGCTCTACCACCTGAGCTACCTGACCAAGGAACACACCACAAAATTAGGAAGCGTGCACGGTTCTGGCAGTATGATGCGCTTTCGGTGGGAGCAGTGGCAAGCTTTGCCGTGGACGCTTCGGCTGCGGAAGCTCTTCCACAGACCTCTCAGACAGCTTTCGAGGCGGCGGAGTCCTCAGTCCTTGGGCTCTGTCTGTGGGACAGGACATGGTGCAAGAGCGGCTCTCAGCCCTCTTCCACGCTCTCTGCTATCGGCACAACATGTTGAGCCTTTCCGGAGAGGGCTCTGGGAGTGGTGGGAACACTGGCGGCAAGGGGAGCTCTTGCTCTTCCTCCCCTCATGGGTCCGCCTCCCGCGGACAGGACAGCCAATGCGCCATCGAGAGAAGAGGGGGCCAGGTAGGAAATGGGCGGAAGAGGCTCTGAGCCTGCTGCCTGCAGCCCATCAGTGGCTGGATTGGCAGTGTGATGTGTTCAGCGGATATCGGTGGGACGGTTCCCGACCCTCATGGGAGCTGTCGCTGTGTCCGGCAGGGGCAGATCCAAAGGTGCCGTGGGAGCTTGGGCGCATGCAGTATTTGGTGCCGTTAGCACTCCTGGCGTGGCTCGCCGACAGGCCAACGGCGGAACAGCTCCGAAACTACTTCCACTCCACGGTGCTGGATTTCCTCGTGCAGAATCCGCCTGGATTCGGGATTCAGTGGGCATCGCCGTTGGAGGTGGCTCTCCGAGCGGTGTCTCTGGTCATAGCGTGGATGCTCTTCGAGCAGCAGGAGCCGCTGGACATTGCTTTCAGGCGCGTGATGGCTCAGGGCCTATGCGAGCATGGGTCCTTTCTGATGCATCATCTGGAGTGGGTCGAGGGGCTACGAGGGAACCACTATGTGGGGAATGTAGTCGGGCTGCTGTGTCTGGGAGCTGCTCTGGATGACATTCCAGTGGCCGATGCGTGGCTGGTTTTTGGGATTCAGGAGCTGACCAGCGAAGTCTTGCACCAATTCCTGCCGGATGGGGGGCACTTTGAAGGCTCTACATACTACCATCGGTTCGTGCTGGAGATGGTGCTCCTTGGAACCCTTGTCGTGGTGGGGCTCCCTGCAGCTCGGCAGCAGCGGCTCCAGCACTACGACCATCGGCTGTGGCGAGGGGAACGACCACTGCTGCTGCCCCCAGTCCCAGAGTATCCAATGCCTATGCCTGCAACAGAGTCAGTGTCCCCGTTCCCTCGGGAATACTGGGAGCGATTGCGTGCAGCGGTCCGCTTCGCTGCAGCCGTGACAACCCGTAGCGGACGGGCACCGCAGATTGGCGATCACGATAGCGGACGCTGTGTCAAACTCCTTCCACGGCTCATCGTGCTTTCCCAGGGGCAGGCAGAGACATACGAGCTCCCTGGTGAACGGCCCGTTGCGCAACTGGCGGAGGACCATCGTGACTTTCGGCCGACACTGGGCCTGGCAGCAGCGCTCTACCGGTCTTGCCCTGCGGAATGGTTACAACAGCCAGAGGCATGGCTGTCGGAGCGCTATCCCCTGCTGGAGGTAGAGCTACCAGGACCCGTGGAGGTCTTTCCTGACTTCGGCATTGTACTCTATCGTTGGGATGAGTTCTCCTTGTCTATTCGCTGTGGTGGTATAGACCGACTCCACCCGAGCGGTGGACATGCCCACTGCGATCAGTTATCATTTGAGCTGACCATCGGTGCCTGTGAAATCCTTGTGGACCCTGGAAGCTACTGCTATACGGCCTCGCCAGAATGGCGGAACTGGTTTCGTGCGACGGGAGCGCACAACACAGTTGCCGTGCCTGGGGTAGAGCAGTTCCAGTTCTATGGACATAGTCCAGAGGCTCTCTTCTGGCTCTTTCGGCGTAAGGTGCGGGCGCGGATACTCTCTGTCAGTGCTCGAGAGTTTGCTGGGGAGTTCCTCCATCCGCTGTACCAGCATCGTCGCTACTTGCGGATACTGGCCACAGGGATTGAGGGAACGGACCTCTACGAAGGACCGACCGCAGCAGTTGTCAACTTCCATTTGTCTCCGGAGGTTAGGATTGTGCAGCGTGACTCCGAAGAGATGCTCTGGCACAGTGCAGCGGGTACCCTCCGCTTCTGGAGCACGGCTCCTGTTGAGGTATCTCCCAGTTTCTTCTCCTCAGGATACTTGGTGCGACAGCGCACCCACTGCGTGCGGCTCCCCTTGCCGTCTGGCGTAGTCCGTTGGGGCCTGGAACTCCTGTGACAGGGGAGCCTGTGTTAGAGCTCCAGGTCTGCTCCCAGGAAGATTAGGCGCTCTCCGCCTGGGAAGAAATGGCGGCCCTCGGCGCCGGCGGCATAGAGGGCGTTGAAGAGATTGGAGACCTGCAGGCGGAGAACGATCCCCTGGAGCCCCAGAATGTTCAGGATTCGCCAGCGCACGTCGAAGTCTGCAACCGTGTAGGGGTCTACAACGTTGTCCCGATAGTCGGCAATCGTTGGGTCCTGAGCGGCGTACTCGGCCAGCTTCTCTCCGAAGCTGTCCGAGTAGAACTTACCGACGTGCCGAATCGTGAGCTGGGTCTGGAGCTGCCCGAACTGGTAGCGGAGGTACCCGGAGACGAGAGTTTCAGGGAAATCAGCCACGGGATTACCGTTCAACGAGAAAGCCTTCCCACCGCTGTAGTAGGAGTACTCTATGATGCGGTTGCGGCTCAGCGTTGCGGAGGCCCCGACGGCTACAGAGCCCCAGTCCGGGAACTGGAGGAGCTCCGCAAGGACTTCGGCTTCTACTCCGATGTGGCGTGTCCGCGGCGCATTCCCGTCGATCGGGACTCCAAAGATGTCAACGCGTCCGCTCTTGACCAGCTCGTCGAAGAACTCCATCCAAAAGGCGTTGACGGAGGCAGCGAGATGCTCAGATCGGTAGCGCCACCCCAACTCAATGTCCAGCATCCGCTCCGGTTTGATCAGTGGCTTGGAGAAGTCATAACGGATGACGCCACCGACGGTATCAGCCTCAAACAAGGGCCGGGCTCCGAAGTAGGAATCTTCGGCAGCGTAGAGATTCCGCGTCCGTGGCTCGCGAGAGGTATAGCCCACCATGCCGAAGACTTCGTGCCCTGTACCAGCACGCCACAGGAGGCCTATGCGGGGATTGAAGAAAGTGTAGCGCACATCGAACAGCGTTCCAGTGCCCCGTACGGTATCACCCGAACGGGTTAGGTACTGCGTGGGTCGGTTCCCAGCCCTCTCGTTGCGGATACGGTAACTGTGATGGACGAGCTGCCCTTCAAGGTTGAGCAGGAGCTGTGGGCGGAGCTCGTACTGTTCACGGGCAAACACGGAGAAG
>JANWXA010000141.1 GCA_025055465.1 Candidatus Kapaibacterium sp. | reverse complement strand
ATTGAATGTTGTGCGGCAACGCCGAATTCGAAGTCGTCAACCGCCCCCATGCCTCCGCCACCACGCCTGTCTGTTCTCGGAAATAGAAAAGACCATCCCCAACGAAGGAGCCCACCCACTTTGTACCAAAGGGATCAATGGCCAAGGGAAGATTCTGTCGTTGGCTGACCGGCAGCATTGTCAGCATTGGCTGGATGCGCCCATCTCCCGTGCGACGCAGCAGAGCTCCGGTTACACACCAGTGACAGACAGCCCATAGGTCACCCCGAGCATCCAGAGCCATACCACCAAACGGCAGATATGTCGTGTCGGATGGGATGCCGCGGAATAGGGTATTCGTAACGTCGTACCGTTCAAATGCAAATCCGGTATCTCTCGGGAAAAGCTGAAGCAGGCCACGCCCCCAGTTGGAGAACCACACTTCTCCACCCGAGGGCAAGGCAAGAGCATAGAAGTATTCGTTTCCCCCCAACCACGGGTGCGTTTGCACCGTGAAGGCATACCAAGAGCCCCTGTACAAAGCTGCAAAGCCGCGACCGGCCCCTCTGTCCACAGGATGCCATGTGGCGCACCACGCATTCCCCTGAAGGTCCACGGCGCAGTGAAAAAGCAAATTGGTATGGGGAGTGTTCACCTGTATGGCCTTCCACTGGTGCCAGTCCCAGTACCAGAGTCCCTGTTCGCTTGCTCCAACAAGGATGTACACCTCTCCTCCAACTGTAGTGACCCAAAGTCCGGACACCTCAAACACTGGTATGGACAGCTGTTGTCGGTAGGGCAATTCCTGCCAAAGCTGCGCCTGGGTTGCTACCCACAGTCTTCCTGCTGCCCACCCCATACCGACAACCCGAGAGGAATATTCTCGAACGGTGGTAACGGTTCCAGCGGTATACCTGAGAACACGGTCGTGTGTTGCGACCAACAGCATCGAGTCAGCAACACTCAAATGGTAAATGGGGCCGGAAAGCTCCGCCCCCTGCACTGCGCGCCAGGCTGATGGATAATTGAGCAAAGGGGCATTCACTGGTGCAACAGCCAAGCCGGCACCTGTACCAACCCAAATGCTGTCCTGCCAGATGGAGACAGCATAGACGGGTGTGCCTACCGGGAGTGGACCAATCCGCGGGACGACCTGGGCAACTACACGAGCGGGCAGGTCAATGACAACAAGCCCGAAGGCGGCCGCCACATACGCATAGCGCCCAGCTATCGTTATGGCGTGGACACGCTTGTCCGGGATGCCCGGCTCATTACGGATCTCGGTCAAATGCTCCCACCTACCCGGGCGCTCATAGAGCTCCAACGTCCCATCGAAGGCACCCGCAGTGACAAGCCCGGTTGCGGTATCGGCGGCAAGAGCAGTGAGATCCTGCACCAACAACCCCTCGGTTTTCCGAATCACGCCAACGGCACCCGACCGCGGCTCGTACGTGAAAAGCCCTCCACTGGTAGCCGCCCAAAACCGCTCCCCATCGCTTGCTACAGAACGAACTGTCAGTAAAGAGGTGTGGAGTTCCCATCTCTCTATCCGTGGCACCACATCGGCAAACGCCACCGACCAAAGGGCGCCACTGCTCACAACCAGAGCAGCGCGCCAGGAACAGAGTCTCATTGGCGAAGCTGCCGTAGGAGGTTGACCATCTCGAGTGCTGCCAGCGCCGCCTCTACGCCTTTGTTCCCTACTTTACCGCCCGCCCGCTCTAATGCCTGCTCCAGCGTATCTGTTGTCAGCACGCCAAAAATACACGGCACACGGGTCTGGAGGCCAACGCGAGCAATCCCTGCTGCCACTTGCGTAGCTATATACTCAAAATGCGGTGTCTCACCCCGGATGACAGCCCCAAGGGCGATCACGGCATCGTACTGCCCAGTCTGTGCCAGCTCCTGAACCAAGAGGGGCAACTCAAAGCTCCCAGGGCACCAAACAACGGTAACAGCTCCCTCGCCCACCCCGTAGCGCCTCAGCGTGTCCACGGCGCCCAGTAGAAGACGCTCCGTTACTAAGGCATTCCACCGAGAGACGGCAATAGCAACGCGGACCGCTTCGCCTCGAACTTGTCCCTCTATAGTGTGCACCATCGTCCCATAGCCCTTACTCCCACTCAATCGTTGCCGGCGGTTTGCTGGAGATATCATAGACAACGCGGTTGATCCCCCGGACCTCATTGATAATACGGTTGGACACTCGTGCCAGAAATTCCTCAGGCAACCGCGCCCAATCGGCAGTCATGCCGTCCGTACTGGTTACAGCACGTAGAGCACAGACATACTCATACGTCCGCTCGTCCCCCATAACGCCGACACTTTGCACTGGCAGAAGCACAGCAAAGGCTTGCCAAACGCTGTCATAAAGGCCTGCATGTTCCAGCTCTTGAACAAAAATCGCATCGGCGCGCCGCAGTAGGGCGAGCCGTTCCGGGGTTACTTCACCGAGGACCCGAATTGCCAGGCCCGGTCCTGGGAACGGATGGCGTCGAAGAAACCACTCCGGCACACCCAATGCCTGGCCAACCGCGCGAGCCTCGTCCTTGAACAGCTCCCGCAACGGTTCTAATAGCTTCAACTGCATTCGCTCGGGCAGGCCCCCGACATTATGATGTGTTTTGATGGTGGCCGACGGCCCGCGCACTGAAACGGATTCAATCACATCTGGATACAGCGTCCCCTGTGCCAGCCAGCGAGCATCAGGAAAACGCTGGGCCTCCCGCTCGAAGAGCTCGATAAATGTGTGCCCGATGATACGCCGTTTGCGCTCCGGATCACTCACCCCACGCAAGCGACCCACAAACAGCTCGGAGGCGTTCACGACAGTCAACGGAATATGGAAGTGCTCACGAAAGAGCTGCTCAATGGTCTGGCTTTCCCCATCTCGCATGAGACCCGTATCGACATGGATGCAATGAAGTTGCTCGCCAAGAGCACGATGAACTAAGACGGCCGTAACGGTGGAATCTACCCCCCCACTCAGAGCGCAGAGCACCCCTTCACCGTTGACTTCTTGGCGAATATCCCGAACCGCAGCCTCCACAAATGCCTCAGGAGTCCAGTCAGCACGGCAGGCACAGATGTGCCGGGCAAAATTGGCCAGGATTTGCCGACCCTGCACAGTATGCTCTACCTCGGGGTGGAACTGTACACCCCAGAGGCGTCGCTCTCGATGGCAAATCGCGGCGATAGGAGAATTTTCCGTGTAACCAATGCATTCAAAGCCCTCAGGCAGCCGGGTTAGGGCATCACCGTGGCTCATCCACACGGTCGTAGGGCTGGGAATGCCAGCAAAGAGGTCGGAATCGTCTGCGATAATGAGCTCAGCTCGTCCATACTCGCGCCGTGCTGCCCGCACCACCTCTCCACCAAAATGATAGCCAAGCAATTGCAACCCATAGCAAATACCCAAGATCGGGACACCCAGGCCAAAGATCCTCCTATCTGGATGCGGCGCAGCAGCCTCGTAAACACTGGCGGGACCACCCGACAGAACAATCCCCCTCGGCTCCAGAGCCTTCAGGTCTTCGGCAGAAAGCCAGTAGGGGTAAATCTCTGCGTAAACCCCACATTCTCGAATCCGCCGAGCAATGAGCTGCGTATACTGGGAACCAAAGTCCAGGACAACAATGCGTTCCGAGTGCTCCATCCGCTGCAGCCACCACCGCAAGACCGTACAAACTTAGGACAAAGGGGGCTCTTGCAGCAACATCGGACGAAGGTCTTCGGCCCGGACGGAGCAACCGTAACGCTGGATAAAAGCAAGCAAGCGGCGATATAAGGCGCTCTGCCGCAGCACATCGGAACTTCCCACGAGGACAAACTGCTGCCGGGCACGAGTGAGCATGACATTGAGCTTGCGGTCCACTTCGCTCCCATCAGGTAAGCGTGCCAGAGACTGCAGGAAGCGCAGCTCCCACGGGTGATTGACCGCCAAGGAGACAATGATGCTGTCACGCTCGCTGCCCTGAAAACGTTCCACCGTATCCACTGTAACGTACCGGCGAAGTGCCCGGGGCAATCCTTGGAAAATCATCCGTGCCTGCAGCCGATACGGAGTGATAACCCCTATGCTGCGTTCCGTGAGTGTCGCACCCCACAGTCGGGCTATACTTGCCACAAGCTGGGTGACAAGAGCCACTTCGCCCGTATGATACCCGTATGCCTCGGTCTCCGGAGCACAATCCACGAAGAGTAACCGATGGCGGCTCACAAGCTCTTCTATGGCTGTCTGCGGGGATTCGGTGAAGCAGGGTCTTTCCCCTTGTTGATGCACAAGTCCGGCACAAAGGAGTTTTCCACCATAGAAGGTAACGCTGGGAAACTGCTGAAGCAATTCGTGCATTCGCGCTTGCCGCTGCAGCATGCCGTAGGCATAATCCCACCCGTTGTGGATGCACTGCCGAAGCAGCCGCTCAAAGAGCGATTCAGCGAAAGTGACAAATCCTAAACGTCGAAGCCCCTCATCCTGGACCACAGCTTCTTCAGCTCCCTGGAGTACAATTGCAGGCAGTTGGCGTTCATCCCCAATGAGGATAGCGCGCTCCACGCTGCAGAGCAGCCCAATAAGGTGGCTTTCTAAAAGCTGAGACGCCTCGTCTACAAGGAGGGTCGTAAAGCGCTTGAGCATCATCAGCTCCGCTGTCATGAGGGCGGAGGCAACCGTTGCCACCACAACTCGGCACTGCTGGAACCACTGTGCGAACTCCGTAGCCCCCATACCTTCAGCAGCTACGCTGGGCAGCATTTCGGGAAAGTCCGTCCCTTCCCGTGTCCCCAGCCGCATGAAAGCAATACCGGAAGCCTGCAGTGTCCGACAAATTTCGTCAACGGCACGGTTGGTGCAGGCTACAATGAGCAGGGTCTCTTCTGCTCGGCACAGCAAGCGCTCCACCAGAGTACGCAGCACGACGGCGGTCTTGCCTGTACCCGGTGGACCTTGAATAAGGGCATAGTCGGCAGCAGCAAGTGCCTGCTTGATAAGCTGCTTTTGATCGGGGGAAAGTTCCAGCGGGAGCCTGTCAGCAACATCATCGTGCCGTTTCC
>JANWXA010000140.1 GCA_025055465.1 Candidatus Kapaibacterium sp. | reverse complement strand
GGACCATTGCTGTTCTCAGTGGCCTTCTTCTGTGGTACCGTTCCACAACGCGGAGACGGCTCCGAACCATGGCTCAACAGAATGCTCTCTCGCAGGCAGTGTCCCGCACCGCGTATGACTCCCTGCTTGCAGAGAACAGCCGCCTGAAGGCAGAGCTCAACAATCTCCGGGGACAAATTAGTGCTTTGGAAGCCCGAAGCCACAACTTACAACAGGAAAACAAATCCCTGCGCACCCAAGTAGAACGCCTTTCAGCCAAGCAGGAAGAACTGGAGCAATTGCAGGAGCAAAAAGACGCACTCTTTGCTATGTTGGTTCACGACATCAAGAACCCGGCTCTTATCATCCGCAGTCTGGTAGAGCTTCTCCGCTCGTACGATCTCAGCGCCCAAGAGCAGCAAGAGATTATCAACGACATTGTGGCAACAACAACCCGAATTGTAGAGCTTTCCCAGGAGATTTCTCGCATTCTATCGCTGGAGGCCAAAATCCTCCAGTTAGAGATCCAGCCCGTAGACATTACCGAGGTCATTCGCCAAGTTTGTTCGAGCAACCGGCCTCTCGCTGAACGGAAGTCCATTGCGCTTCTCCAGGAAATAGAACCCGAATTGCCGCCCATCTCAGCAGATCCCCAACGCCTGGAAGAGGTACTGGACAACCTGGTCAGCAATGCCATCAAGTATTCCCACCCTGGGGCAACCGTCATTGTGCGAGCTTACACCCGCCAGAGCCACATGTACGTGGAAGTGGAAGATAACGGCTTAGGAATGAGCGAGGAAGATGTGCGACATGCCTTTCAGCGGGGTGGACGGCTAAGTGCTAAGCCTACCGCTGGGGAGCCCAGCTCCGGGCTGGGGCTTTGGATTGTCAAGCGGTTAGTGGAGGCCCATCACGGCCACGTACGCATCCGGAGTGCCTTGGGGAAAGGCACAACGGTCTACGTCGAGCTCCCATTGGAACAGCCTCAGTCCGCAGAGTCGACCGCCTAACGCAACACGGATAAGCCCGTACTTTTGTATTTCTAAATCCCCCAACACCCGGGGACATAATACCGTGTCTGCCGTTGATGGAATATCGGGTCGTCGTAGAAGAATACCGTCCTGAGCATCGCCGCGAATGGGAGCAATTCGTGGCATGCTCTAACAACGGCACAATGTTTCACCGATTACAATTTCTGGACTACCATCGGCCCGGAAAGTTCCGCTTTCACCACTTGCTTTTCCGGAGCAGCGGGGAACTGGTTGGAGTAATGCCCGGGGGGCTCGCAGAGGACGGACAGGTTCTTTGGTCTCCTGTGGGGGCCAGTTACGGCGGCATCGTGACTCATGACATCCCCTTCGCGTTGGCACTGGCGATCGTAGACGCTCTTTTGGAATACAGTCGCCGCATCGGGCTCCGGGAGCTCTTTCTCATTCCGGCACCGTCCATCTATAGTATCAACTACTCGCAAAACCTTGAATACGCTATGCTGTATCGCCGCTTCGGCTTTGAATACCACTATATCTCCCATGCTATTCACCTCAAGCGGGGCTTGGATTTCCTCAATTTCTTCGACAAAACGGCACGGAAAACCATCCGCAAGCTCTTGCGCCAACAGCGTCTCCGGGTCAGTGAAAGCGATGACTACGGGACCTTCTATCACATCCTGTTCCAGAACAAGGCCCGCCACGGAGTAAAGCCGACGCACTCGCTGGAAGACTTGTACCGGCTCCACGAGCTGGTCCCCGAGCATCTTCGCCTCCTTATGGTCTACGACGGCAACGTTGCTATCGCCGGATCGCTGCTATTCCTGTGCAACCCGAAAGTCGTGTTGTGCTTCTACAATATGATGCTTTACGAATATCAGCATCTACACCCGGTGTATCTTCTCATGTACGAAATTGTTCGCTGGGCAACCCAGCAGGGGTACGAATGGGTGGACATTGGCGTTTCGCAAGACACGAAGGCTTCTGACCCCATGACGCCAGCGTTGAGCTTGATCCGCTTCAAGGAGCGCTTCGACAGCCGTGGTATTCTTCGCAGCACGTTTCATTACCGCTTCCGATAACCCAGATGCCCTCTAGCTGGGACATCTGCGTGCTGAGCATGTCAGAGGCGCTCTATGATGCCCGAACGCTCAATGTTGCTCGCAGCTTCGCGCAAGAGGGATGGCGGACATGTTTGCTAAGCTGGGGCACACCCGAAGCAGCAACCTTCCTCCAGCGGCTGGGTATTGAGGGAATTCTTCGCCCGCGCCCAGCCCTTCGCCGGGTATGGAAGCAATGGCTTCTCTTCTCCCTCTGGGTACTGCGAAATCGCCACTCTTTACAGGCACGCGTCTACTGGGCAGCCGATATTTACACCCTCCCCTTCGCGGCCCATCTGGCACGGCGCCGTCAGGCGATTGTCTTTTACGACTCTCGCGAGCTCTTTTTTGCGTTGGCTTCGCTACGGAAACGCCCTCTCGCCCAACGTTTCCTTCAGTGGGCGGAGTCTCGTTACATTCATGCCGCCTGCCGCTGCATTGTTTCTGGCTGGTTGGATGCTGACGCGCTCCAACGCCGCTACCGCCTACGACAGCCTCCTTTGGTCCTGCTCAATGTGCCTCCGTACCGCGTTCCCTTGCGCGGTGATCGTTTACGCCGAACGCTTCATCTTCCGACAGAGAGCATCGTGTTGCTCTACCAGGGGGCCGTTCTCGAGGGGCGAGGCCTGGAACGCGCAATCCGCCTGCTGTGTCAGCTTCCAGAGGCCGTACTGTGCATCCTCGGGGACGGTGTATATCGGCCCCAGCTGGAGCAAATGGCACAGCGCTTCAACGTCGCCCATCGCTTGCATTGGCTTGGCTGGCGCCCGTACTCAGAACTGTTGGAATGGACAGCTTCCGCCGACATCGGCTTGTGCCTCATAGAACCTATCAGCCATAGTTATGAGTTAGCCCTCCCTAACAAGGTCTTCGAGTACTGTATGGCTGGCATTCCTACTATAGCTACGGCTCTCCCTGCTCTGCGAACGCTCTTCGAACGCTACCGCATCGGCGTTTTAGTCCCCCCAGATTTTTCCCCAGATGAGCTCGGGCGTGCTGTCCGCACGCTTCGCATCCCCGAAGTTTGGCAACAGTACCACAAACGCTGCCGTGAAGCCGCAACCCGCTTATGTTGGGAAGTCCAACACTCCAAACTCGCCGAACTCTTGGCGACACCATCTTGCTAATCCTGCAGCAAGCTATCGGCTCCAGTACCCACCTTGTTGCCCAGCATGTACTACATCAGCTTCTACCGACGACAGCCCTGCTTTGGCGTGGGATGTTCGCCGCCACCGGCTCTCTTGCCTGGCTGCTCTGGCGCAATCGCTTGGGGACGCTGGTGCGTTCCATGGGAACGCAGGAAGCTCTATTAGTCCTTTTGTTGGGAGCTTTTGCGGTCCCGCTAAACCAATGGTGTTTCTTTGCAGGGGTCCAGCTAACCACAGCCGCCAACGCTTCCCTCTTCTATGCGCTCACGCCTGTCTGGGCCCTATTGCTGAGCCGGATTCTTCGCAGGGAAGCCCTCTCTGCGCAGAAAACATTCGGTATCACCGCAGCTCTGCTTGGTGTTGGACTCGTGCTGGCAGAAAAGGACTTTGCCTTTAGCCCCGAGCACGTTCTGGGAAATGTACTGCTGCTGAGTGCCAGCCTTGCATGGGCAGGTTTTACTGTGCTCAGCCAGCTCCTCCCCCGCCATTACGACGCCCTCTCTACTACTGCTCTAAGCATGCTAACCGGCTGGCTTCTCTACCTCCCTGTCTGGATTGCCCTGGGAGCCCCCTTACAGCTTGAACAGCTCCATCCCACGCTCTGGGCTGAGTTGCTGTACATGGGGGTTATTACTTCAGGCGTTGGATATCTCCTCTGGCTCATCCCCCTTCACCGCATGGTGCCAAGCAGAGTAGCGATTTTTTCAACCCTCCAACCCCTCCTCACTACCCTTGCTGCTGTCCCACTCTTTGGCTTCGTTCCATCCATATCCTTTCTCGCCGGAGGAGGGCTTATCCTGATCGGGATAGCACTGACGCAGCTTGGCTGATCCTGCTGCTGGAAGTCAGGTGGAGTTGTATTTTTTCGTAATAACATGATGTCGCATCGTGCCAAACAAGAGTATGAGCCTCCTCCGTGCTGCCTTCCTACTTGCTCCTGTAGTTGCCCCTTGTGTTTCTTCCGTACTATGGGAGAACGCTGGACAGGTCCGGGACACCGACGGGAACCCTTGCCCCGAGGTGCTATTCGTTGCGGAAGAGCCTGATTTCCTCTTTTTCGTGAGAACCCAGGGGTTCAGCTACGTCTTTGTACAGCTCCTTCCAGACGAGGGGACATCTCCCTACCAACGGCGTTTTCTCCTGCGGCGTGTTGACGTGGAGTGGCTCGGAGCGAACCCCTTTTTCCAATGGGACGGCGAGGAAATAGCCAGCCCCCTCTGCTACTATTACCATCCCCTCACACCGGGGACAAGCGCCCGCCCATACCGCTCAGTCCGTTTACGTGGGCTCTATCCGGGGATAGAACTACGAGTATACTGGACCGTGCAAGGGCAACTCAAATACGACCTGATTGCAGAACGGGCAGAGGCCCTCTCGGCAGTGCGCTTCCGGTACATTGGGGCGGAAAGCATTCAACTGGAAGCTGCAGGCAGTGTACGGGTCACCACATCCCTGGGGACTCTTCGGGAATTATCCCCTGTAGCGTATCAAGACAGGCGTTCTTTGCGCGGAGTGTATCTCCTCCGCGGAGACACGCTCTCCTTTGCCGTCCCCGAAGCCCTCCCTCACCTACCCATTGTTTTTGACCCCGGCGTAGTATGGTCTACGTACTACGGTGGAGGGCAGATGGAAGACTTTCAAAGCGTTGCAACCGACCGGGCAGGAAATGCTTATGTTGCCGGCTGGAGTATCAGCCCCGATTTCCCTGTCCGCAACGCTCTTCAATCCGCCTTAGCCACAACCGTTGCCTCCGACGCTGTTATTGCTAAGTTCTCGCCTACGGGACAGCCGTTGTGGGCAACCTACTACGGTGGCGACAGTATAGAAGTAGCCCACGGAATCGCTTGTGACTCTATAGGCAACGCCGTGGTTGTCGGTACAACCACCAGTCCCAACTTTCCCACACAAAATGCCTTCCAGAGCTCCCTCTCTGGGATAAGCGACGCATTTATTCTCC
>JANWXA010000013.1 GCA_025055465.1 Candidatus Kapaibacterium sp. | reverse complement strand
TATACAGCGGCGCTGATCCAGGTGGAGTAGAATGGTGCTACCACGGACTCCCACCACAGCAATGTACCACGCCACCAGCCAAGGCGGGGAATTTCTTCGTCCGGAGAACCTCGAATGCTGGAGCGGAGTGTACTCACAAGGGTGCGGAGTCTGCCTTGAGTGCGGAGCTTTTGTTCGGTGATCTTGGAAAGCTGCAGAGCAAGATCTCGGTCCGTCATGTTCGCGTGCGCCATAAGATACCCAAGCCAATGAGGAAGAACACACTGTTGGCAAACCATCCGGCAGCGAGGGGTGGAAAAGTTGTTACGGCTCCGACAGTTTGGCTCACACGGGCGAAAACCATGTAGACGAACGCTAAGACTGCCGCAGTTCCGAACTGCGCTGCCAGCCCTGCACGGCGATAGACGGCTGCTAACGGTACTGCTATGAGGGCCACGATAGTGTGGGCAAATGGGAGAGCATATTCACTGTGGTACGTAACCTGGAGTGGTCGGACCTCCTGCCCGCCCGCAGAAAGGGTTGTAATGTACTGCCGAAGCTCCGATAGACTCATCTCGGCTGGAGTTCGTTGCAAGTGGAGGATTGTTTCGTGCGTTAGTCGGAGAGCAACCGTTGTTTCCGGAAAAGTTCGGACGTATACCGAGCCGTTATACATGCGCTCGGTGACGCGCCAGAGGTGCCAGCGGCGTGTCACGCTGTCCCAATACATTTCTGCTGCCTCTATGCGACGGAGCCAGCGGGGCGAGCGCTCCGCTGTATATTCCTCTACAGTGACCCCGTATGCCCGCCGATATTCGGGCTCGTAGCGCTGCAGGAGGACAGTCCGGGTGGGATTATCCCGAAAAGCAAGCTGGAAAAGGGTTCCGCTGCGCAGGGAGCGTTGGAGGTACCGTCGTTCGATGGCAAGTTTTCGTTCATTTGCTTTGGGGACTAGCCATCCGTTGAAAGCAAGTTGTGCAGCGCTCAACAACAGGGCTCCTCCGACAACGGGGGCTACGAGCTGATGTAATCCCATACCGGCGGCTTTCATTGCCGTTATTTCGTGCCGCTGGCTTAGACGTCCAATGCCGAATAGACATGCCAGTAGGGTTGCTATGGGCGCCATGTACTTTAGCATCTCCGGAAGAAAGAGCACGTAATATTCGGCGATAACCGCCGGTGGCGTGGCCGTATCCAGGAAGTCGTCCAAATTCTCTATAAGGTTGACAACGACGAAGATGAGGCAGAGTGTCACAATCCCAAAGGCGAAGATAGCCGCGACCTGACGCACGATGTACGCTGTGAGCCGCCACATGAGGGCAAAAGAAGCATTTCAAGTACAAATTTACGCCGGCACACGTCATTGCCCTCCGGTTATGGGCGTAGCCAAGAAGAATGGTACAAGGCATTAGAAGCCTGGAAGGGGCGTTTGCGCGCTACATGCCGCTTGTAGACGACCCAGAGGCGTTTTGGGCATCTGTGCAGGTGCCCCTGGAGCCCTGTATATGGGTCAACTCGCTCAAGACCACGGTAGAGCTATTTCGGA
Organism: Candidatus Kapaibacterium sp.; assembly: GCA_025055465.1. Lineage (GTDB taxonomy): Bacteria > Bacteroidota > Ignavibacteria > Kapaibacteriales > HRBIN21 > HRBIN21. The sequence continues at coordinate 15,648 of JANWXA010000013.1, read as the reverse complement.
CATATTGTGTAGAGCAGGACATCCAGGTGCAGCCTGTGTTGTGGTATCCCGGAGCCTTTCGAATGCGGGGCTGGGAGCGCCCTGGTGCAACACTGCCCTTCGTTGCCGGGTGGTACTACGTGCAGGAAGAGATCGCTATGGCGGCGGTAGTGGCTTTAGATCCGCAGCCTGGGGAGTGCATTGTGGACCTTTGTGCAGCGCCTGGGGGAAAGACGGCACAGATTGCCCTGCGGATACGCCCTACGGGGGTCGTGCTGGCGAACGAGCTGCGGATGGAACGCCTACCGGGACTACGGATAACGGTGGACCGGATGGGCTTGCTCAACGTCGTCGTCACGTGGTTTGATGCTCGTCTCCTCCCCCTGCCTGATGGGGTCTGGGATCGGGTCTTAGTGGATGCCCCCTGCACAGGCGAAGGTACGCTGCGGAAGCCTGGTCGAGGTTGGCGCCCAGTTACAGAGCGCTTCCGGCACTACTGCTCCGTACTACAGCAATCCCTGCTGCTCCGTGCACTTCGGCTGGTAAAACCGGGAGGGGTCATCGTTTACAGTACATGCACTTTTGCCCCAGAAGAAAACGAAATGGTGCTGGACGCGGTGTTGGGAGATTATGGTGTGGTGGAGCCCTGCCCTATCCCTGGCTTGCGCTCGCTGCCCGGCATTACCACGTGGGGTAGCAAGCAGCTCCGGAGCGATCTTGTCTACACCCACCGTTTCTGGCCACATTTGAACGACACTGGCGGCTTCTTCATTGCCAGGATTCGCCGGACAGAGGTCCCGCTCCCGCTACAGCCCCCACCGCCTCCTTCTGTGCGTAGAGTCCCACTGCAGCCGGCTCAGCAACTGGAGGGCATCCGTTGGATGTGCGAGCGGTTTGCTCTAAGGCATGACCTTTTTGATGCCTTCCGGTACTGGATGCGTGGACGCGAGACCTTGTGGATGGCAATCCCACAGGCAACGCCCCCGGAAGGGCTGCCGCCGGAGAGTATTGGCATCCCCTTATTGAGCTATAAGCGGACGCATGTCAAGCCCAGGACCTGTGCACTGCAGTTGCTGGGACGCCATGTTCAACGAAACGTGATCGAATTGCCGGACCAAGTATCGGCAGCCCGATTTGTGGGGGGACAGTCACAAAACCTCAAAGCCGATGTGGAGCCCGGCTTTGTCCATGTACGCTATCGAAATTTTGAAATAGGCTGTGGACTCTATACTCGAGGGCAGCTCCATTCGCAGATTCCTCGCGGTTTGCATACCATTACCGCTACTGCCGATGCGTAGGGATGAGCAACAGGTGTGGACCGTATCACTACTCCTGCTGCTGGCCGGCCTTGCGCTGGCAGCGGTAGTGTATTGGTTGACCGGCATAGTGTTTCTGGTGGTGATCTTTGCCCCGCCTTTGGTGGCCTATCTATTGAGCTGTTGCCGGCGAACCCTCCCGAGGGATAGGCATTTCTTTGCTCCGTAGTAAGCCATGCGTGCTTTGGTTCAGCGAGTGCGGTATGCTCGTGTCCGGGTCGACGGAGTTGTGGTAGGGGAGGTTGGCACAGGACTCTTGGTCCTGGTCGGATTCGCTCCGACAGATACCCCGGAGCTTCTACGTTGGATGGCGCACAAGCTCGTTCATTTGCGGGTCTTTCCTGATGAAGCTGGGCGGATGAACCGCTCAGTGCAGGATATCCAGGGTGGGCTTCTCATTGTCTCACAGTTTACGCTGTATGGTGATGTCCGTCGCGGTTTCCGTCCCAGCTTCACGGGTGCTGCCCCACCAGAGCGGGCCCAGTGGCTGTACGAGGAGTTTCTCCGCATTTGTCGTGAGCATCCTTTACCTGTTGCCTCGGGTATCTTCGGTGCCATGATGGAGGTCGAGCTGCTCAATGATGGTCCGGTGACTCTCTGGATCGAGCGGGAAGCTACCGAGTAGATGCTACGGATTGCCGTACTGCGACTGAGCTCGTTAGGTGATGTGCTGTTAGCAACACCGCTTATCCGGCAGCTCCGCCATCACTTTCCTGAAGCGGAGCTGATGGCAGTTGTGCGGCGGCAGTACGGTGACTTATTGGCTTATAATCCGCGGCTGACAGCCGTGGTATTGTACGAGACAGAAGGTCCGTTTTGGCAGGCGCGGACAGAACGGCAGGCTCTTCGTCGAGGACTTGTGGCCCCGGACCAAGAGCTTTGGATTGTGGATTTACACCGGAACGTACGAACATGGTATCTGCGCTGGGGAAAACGGGCTCAGCTTTTTCGGGCCCCCAAGGAACGCTGGCGAAAGCTCCTGTTAGTGTGGGCGAAACGTTGGGGCTGGTGGAGCTTGTCCTCGATTCCAGAACGCTATCGCAAGGCGGTTGCTGAGCTCAATGTGGAAGGCGACGGCGATGGATTGGAATTCTGGCTTCCAGAGGAACGCACAGCGGCTGTCTACCCGCCGGCAATGCGCCCGTGGCCCCAGGGTTTTCGCCGCATTGCACTTGTTCCTGGAGCGCGCCATGCGACAAAACGATGGCTGTCTGAACACTTTATCGCTCTGGGATACCAGCTGCACCAGTGGGGTTGCGAGCTTGTCGTGATTGGAGCTCCTGATGATGCGGAAAGCGCGCGCTCCGTCGCTGCGGCGCTCCCCGAGGCTGAGCTTGTCGTTACCCCCTCCCTTCTGGACCTTGCCCGGCGACTGGACACGGTGGACCTTGTTGTAGGCAACGATAGCGGCATCCTTCACTTGGCGGCGGCGCGCCGAATCCCGGTAGTGGTGCTTTTCGGTTCGACCGTGCCAGAGCTGGGGTTTGTGCCGGTTGGGGTACCATCCGCTATCGTGCAATACCCGATACCATGTCGACCGTGTACGCACATTGGACGCAGGCACTGCCCACAGGGGCACTTTCGCTGCATGAGAGCAATAGAGCCACGACATGTTTTGCACTCAATCACGCTCCTACAGGAATGGTGCCGGAGAAGTTGAGCAGGTACGTGACCCTCATGTAGTCTGAGCTTTTGGGAGCGGTGCACGATGGCGTACATAATGGTCCAGCCACCACCGTATGTCAGCGTTGCTTTCTATCCAGCGCCCTGCCAGAATGTGGTCGGCGTTGTCGTACAGAATGAGCTTGTACGGATGTCGTGCGCGCTGCAGAGATAGACCCAAGTACAGTGCATGCTCAGGTGGTACTTTCTTGTCCTCGGTTCCGTGCAGCACAAGAAGTGGGGTAGTCTTGCAAAGCTCCTCTGTCCAGAGGACGGCTGAACGCTCGACTGCGGCTGCCGTTGGGGAGGCTCCGGGGGGCAGACAGCGTAGCATGGTACGGTAGAGCGGATCGGTGGGGGGTAGTGTATGGAGCATCGTTGGAGCTCCAATAGTTACAGCGGCTCGGAAGCGCGTGGTACGGCGCAGCATCTGTAACACCATCATGCCGCCGCGACTGCCGCCAACGATACCAAGGCGGTCAGTATCTACAAAGGCGAAACGATCCAGCAGAGGAATAAGCGCCAGAGCGTCCTCCACGTCGGCACCTCCCCATTCTTCTGTCCCCTCGCTACCTCCCGCACCGCGGTACTGGCTGGCGATGGCTACATAGCCCCAGGCGGCAAGGACTCCGATGGTTGCGGCTGCTGTTGTCGGCGTCAGAGCGGAACGTTCTCCACTGCCCCCGCGGTTGAAAATAAGTGCAGGAGCAGGTAGTTCGACATCTGGGGGAAGTGCCATATAGCCCCGGATGCGAAGTCCCTGGCTTTCATATGCAATGTTCAGAAGCTGGATATGGTGAAAACGCTCCGACTCTGGTGCCGGAAGCTGCCGGCAGAGAAGGGTGCGCACAGAGGATGGGATCTCCACAGGTACCTGTTCCACGAGCCTTCCATCCTCTGTCCTCATCGCCGGTAGCGCTGGCGATACTTCTCTGCCAATCGCGTATGGCGACTGGTTAGATCCACTGAACGTCCTCGGATAAAGGCAAATTCTACGCGGTTAGTGCGTACATCAAAGGGGTCCCCTGAGCAGACGATAAGGGTTGCTTCTTTGCCGGCGTCGAGTGAACCGAGGCGGTCAGCGAGGCCTAAGATTTCTGCAGCCCACAGCGTTACGGTGCGGAGGGCTGTTTCGGGCGAGAGGCCAAAGGCAATAGCGGTTCCAAGGTTGTGAGGGAGATTGCGCTGTGGCCAGCTGTGTTCCTCGGCTATAGCAAAGCGGATACCTGCTTGTTCTAAAAGGGCGGGGAGACGATAGGCAATGTCGTAAGGCTCGTCGTCCCGCCGGGGAAGTCGGTGGATACGTCGAAGGATAACCGGGATGTCGGCGGCCCGAATCTCCTCGAGGAGGCGCCACGCATCAGCTGCGCCAACTAAAATGACGCGGATCCCGAAGTGGCGCGCAAACCGTACCGCCTCCCGTAGCTGCTGGTATTCGTCTGCCAGTATAAAGACGGGAAGGGAGTCCTGAAAGACCGCCCGCATAGCCTCGAAACGGAGGTCGCGTAAGCGAATGGAGCCTGTAGCAGCAGTTCTTGCGTAGCTGCGTGCTTGTTCAAAGAAGTCGTACAATTTGCGTAAACGCTCCTCCTGCTCCCTTCGGCGTTCCTCTGCTGGACGACGTTCCCACCGTTGCTGGCGTGGGCTCAGCGAGGGAAAAGCAACAACAACACCAGCAACCTTCCGAAGAGTTGCTTCTTCATTATTCCAGCCATCCAGGTACATTACTGAGCTGCGTCCAGTCACGAGCCCTCCTAAAGGGACGACATGAGCAACGAGTATCCCGTTGGAGCGCACAGTTGGGATGATTTCGCTTTCGGCGTTGTATGCCGTAGCTGCAACAACGTTTGGATTGAAGTCCCCCACTTCGGCGACATCGCGCGTTGCCCGAACGGCATCGATTTCCACTAACCCGAGCTGAGCAAAGGTGGTAATGAAGGCTGGGTATATTCGCTTTCCTGTGCAGTCTATTTGCAGAGCGTTAGGTGGTATTGGCACGTCCTTCCCCACCGCTGTAATTCGCCCATTTTCGAACACCAATGTTCCGCCCTCGATTATCCCATTGCTCACGGTATACAGTGTTGCATTCATCAGGGCTACTGGGCTCTGCTGTGGAGGGCCAGGTATTTGCGCACTAGTGGAGGCGATTGTGCCGATCAATAGGCAGATGCACCACAGCATGAGGGCACGTGTGTTTGTGGGACTCCTTCAGACGCCTGTTGACGCATGGATGAAGTTTTTCAGTGCGCACCCTTGCCTTTTAAAGTGAGATACCCCTCAGCAGTTGGCTGCTGAGGGGCACTCCCCTTCCCACCTTTCACCACCACAAAGGAGGCCATTAGGAGGCACCACAAAATTACAAACTTTTGCTGAGTTTGTCAAGAGGAGCCCACTCGGCTGACGGGGTGGGGTGACTGCTGTAGTTTTGTATGGCTGGCTGATACGGGCAGTATGTTTGAGCAGCTTACAGAGGGGTTGCAGGCAGTTTTTCGGCGTTTGAGAGGGGTGCGCGCGCTCCGTGCAGCAGAGTTGGAGGAGCCTCTGCAAGAGTTGCGACGCAGCCTCTTGGAGGCTGATGTTCATGTCCAAGTTGTGCGTGAATTTGTCGAGCGTGTACGGCTTCGTGCCCAGGAAGTTCAGCTCCCCCCGATGGTCATGCCCGACCAGTTTATCCTAAAGCTCGTGTATGAGGAGCTGGTGTCATTGCTGGGCAAGCAATGGGTGCCGCTTCGGACTGCTCGAAAGCCGCCCACCTCTATCCTCTTGGTGGGACTGCAGGGCTCGGGCAAGACCACAACCGCGGCGAAGTTGGCTTTCTATCTCCGGCGGCAAGGGCGCCACCCGCTTTTGACCACGTGTGATCTACGCCGTCCGGCTGCGCTGAGGCAGTTGGAGAGCTTGGCATCGGAAATCTCCGTTCCCACCTTCTACTATGAGGGAGCGGCGGAGCCTGAGCAGGTTGCGGCAGCGGCGATTCATTATGCCCGGCTTTCGGCGCGCGATGTGGTGATCTTCGATACAGCGGGACGCCTTGCAGTGGACTGCTCTCTCATGCAGGAGTTGAAGCGTCTGCGGGAACAGATACACCCCGAAGAGGTGCTCTTCGTGTGTGATGCCATGGGTGGACAGGATGTGCTGCCTACAGCGCGAGCTTTTCATGAAGCTATAGGACTCACAGGCATTGTGCTGACTAAATTGGATGGGGATGCTCGAGGTGGGGCAGCACTCTCATTGCGTTCAGCAACAGATGTTCCTATCAAGTTTTTCGGCACGGGAGAGCGTCCCGATGCGTTGGAGCCTTTCCATCCCGAGCGGATCGCTTCCCGGATTTTGGATATGGGCGACGTGGCGACTCTGGTGGAGCGTCTCCAGCAGCAGCTTGTGGCGGCGAATTGCCCAGAGATGGCAGCCATCCCCCAAGACCCCGACGAGCTCGATTTCGAGATTCTGCTGCGACAGCTTCGCTCTCTCCGTCAGATGGGCCCTCTATCGGAGCTGTTGTGCCTATTGCCTGGTTCGGCTCAGTGGCTCAAGTCCGCGCAACTAAATCCCAAAAGCCTTGCACGGGCGGAAGCAATCATCCTTTCTATGACCCCAGAGGAACGGCGAAATCCCAGAATGCTGAACGCTTCCCGTCGGCGCCGGATTGCTCGTGGCAGTGGTACAACGGTTCAGGACGTCAATCGTCTCCTGGCAAACCTTGAGCAGATGCAGAAGCTGTTCCGGAAGTGGAAGCGCGGGCGCATGCCCTTAGACCTAAGGGAAAGTAGGTCTGTTCAATAAGCAATGAGCTAAGATCCTGATGGTCAAACTTCGGTTGCGCCGTCGTGGACGGCGGAATTATGCCTTTTACGACATCGTTGCGGCTGATAGTCGCTCGCCTCGCGATGGGGGCTTTATCGAGCGTATAGGTTACTATGACCCCAATACAACCCCATCCACAATCACTATCAATGCGGAGCGAGCGCTCTATTGGCTCAACGTTGGGGCACGTCCAACTCACGTTGTTCGATTGCTTCTAAGCTATGAGGGCATTTTGTTACATCGTCGCTTGATGAAGGCAGGGAAGTCACCTGAGGAGATTGAGAGGCTGGTTGCTGAACATAAAGAGCGGGTACGCCAGCGATATGTTCGCCAGAAAAGGCGTCGGGAACGGCGAGAAGCTCGGCGTAAAGCTGCTTCCACACCCGCTGCCTCACAGCCGGAATGAGACGGTGGCAGCTCTGCGGGGGCCATCCATGTCGGAGCATTTAGAAGCATATATTTATGGACGCCGAGCGGTCCAGGATGCTCTTCAGCGTGGTGGGCATGTGCAGAAGGTCTATGTGCTATACGGTAGCGGAGTAGAGGAATCCCTCCGAGTGTTAGCACACCGTGCCCATGTGCCCTGTGCTGTGCTGGACCGGAAGCGCTTCGCCGAGCTGACCCGTGCTGTCGGCACGTCGCTCAAGGATACTCAAGGCGTTCTTGCTTTGGTTTCCCCGATTCCTATGATGAGTTTGTTGGAACTCTTGCAGCGGGTATCTTTCGGGCCCTTGCGCCTACTTGTAGCGGTAGATGGGATCGAGGATCCACAGAATTTGGGGGCCATTGCCCGTAGTGCTGAGGCTGCTGGCGCGGATGGACTGATACTACCGCGTCACCGTGCAGCACCACTGACTCCCGCGGCAGTAAAAGCAGCAGCGGGGAGTCTACTTTACTTGCCAGTAGCGCAGGTTCCGAATCTGGGTACAGCCCTCCGCACATTGCAGGAGGCGGGATGGTGGGTCTTTGGTACGGCCCCCGATGGGGAGAGTCTCTATTGGGAGGCGCTCTATGATCGAGCGATCGTGTTGGTCATTGGTAGCGAGCACCGGGGCATGCGTCCCAGTATCCGGGCCCTGTGTGATAGTGTCCTCCGCATCCCATTGTTAGGACACGTACAGTCGTTGAATGCAGCAGCCGCAGCCGCTATTGTGCTCTTTGAGATTCAGCGTCAACGATGGCAAATGGGGCTGCGAAGTACTCTGGATGCCCAGCCTAGCCATGTATCGGCTTGATCAGAACGATACGGAGGTCTTCGCTCTCCCGGCAGATATCTGCTACGTGCTCTCCTTTGAGCGCGCGGACAGGCATCTGTTAGATATCCGTATGGAGGTGTCTACTCGCGGTGAACCATGGCTGGATTTTGTTCTGCCCTCGTGGACACCCGGCAGCTACAAGATCCGGGAGTTCATAACGAATTTCACGCTGGAGGGCGTGCTGGATGAGCAAGGGCACCTGTTGGAGGTAGAATGGCGCGAGAAGAACTGCTTCCGAGTCCTGTGCGACCATGCTGAGAAGGTGTATCTAAAAGCCGTTTACTTCGGCAACGAGCGCTCCGTGCGCACGACATATCTAAGTCGCTGGCAGGCTTTTATCATGCCTTCAAACTGCCTGCCCTACATACGGGGGCGACAGTTCGAGCCACACCATCTTGTGATAGAAGTTGATCCCGCGCGCTGGCGACATATTACGACGCCTCTATCACCTGTGGACTTCGGCTTCCCCCCGCGCCTTGGGGCCCTCACGTACGATATTTTGGCAGATTCTCCAATACAGATTGGGAACCACCGAATCTGTGCATGCACTGTTGGTGGGCGGCTACATGAGATCGCCCTCGTCTCTGACGAGCCTGTTGATGATGAGTGGATTGTAAGGACTGTGGATAGGGTCGTGCGCGTTGTCTGGGCGTTCTGGGGTGGGGAATTGCCCTACGACCGATATGTCTTTATTTTCCACTTTGCTCCCAATGTGTTTGGTGGTCTGGAGCATGCGCGCTCACATGTGCTGGCGGTGGACCCGGCTGCATTGCGGGAATTGGCAGGTACGCACCGCTTCCTGCGCTTGCTCTGCCATGAATTTTTTCATACATGGAATGGCAAACGAATTCGCCCAGAGGGGCATGGGCCGTTTGAATACAGTCATGAGCACTATACGCAGCTCTTATGGCTGACGGAGGGAGTGACAACGTACTACGAAATCTTACTGCCGTACTGGTGCGACTTCTTTACCCAGCGGGAACTGCTGGTGCACCTGGCGCTGGAGATTGAGCAGTTGTCCCATGTTCCCGGGCGCTTTTACCTTTCTGTCCGAGACAGCAGTTTTCTGGCCTGGGTCAAGCTCTATGGCCGGAGTCCCGATGGTCCCAACCGGTTCCCATCATACTATCTCAAAGGTGCCTTGATAGCTTGGCTGTTGGACATATGGATCTTAGAGCAGACCGCAGGCCGGAAGCGATTACAGGACGGGCTGCGGGAGCTCTGGCAACGTGCTCGGCGGCGCCCTGAGCGGGGCTTTACGGAGGACGAGGTGATTGGAGCTCTCGAAGACGCAACCGGGGTATCTTTAGGTTCAACCTTCGTGGAGTGGCTTACCGACCGCGGAGAACTGCCTTACGCTGATTTCCTCTCCAGAATTGGGTTACAGCTCCAGTGGCACTCAGCGCTCGACCGTGAGCGCTTGTTTGGAGAAAAATACATGTTTGGACGTCTTCCCGGAATGCGCTTTACGGGCCTATCATTGCGGGAAGAGCGAGGGAGCTTGGTTGTAGAAACGGTGGAGGAGTTTTCACCGGCAGCAATTGCTGGAATTGCAATCGGAGATGAAATCATAGCTCTCAACGGTGTGCGTGTGCAGAGCCTCACACAGTGGGATGCTCTCATCGGTATGGCGGACGAAGCTGTTGAGGTTCTCGCCGCCAGCGATGGACGCCTCTATACAACGAGACTTGCATTGAAGCCGCGACGTTCGCCTCGCTTGCAAGTCCAAGCTACGGAAGGGAGCCCGCAGCACCGGCTTTTCGAACGCTGGTTATGCCGGCCTCTGCCAGAACCGGTTGATGTGGAGCTGGTTCCTCTTAGCCTCTGGTCGCCATGGGACGTCGAGCCCCGCTTGTTGCCGTAGCCTTTTCTGCTCTGCTCACCAGCGGTTGCCAGCTCTGGTGGAATGCTGAAGCATATTTCAACACCTACTATAACATGCGCCGCTTGATGAGTGAAGTGGAGGACGAGTTCGGCTACTACGACGAAACCCGTCGGACACAGCGCCCGCGGGTTTTCGTCCCTGACCCAGCTGTCATACCCGCCGAACAGGGGGGTGAGCTCCCACCGTTCCTGCACGAGTTTATCGTAGAGCCGCCGAAGTTGCAAGTCGTTCAACGACGGTTAGACTCCGTGCTGCAAAAAGGCTCGAAGATTTTGGCATTTCGGGCTCGATCGAGCTTCACCGATGACGCCCTCTTCCTTATGGCGCAGGCCTTTTTCTATCGCAGTGAATGGCTCCCCGCGCAGATCAAGTGTCAAGAGCTCTTGCAGCTTTTTCCAGCAGGGGAATTAGCGCCAGATGCCCAGTTATTGTTGGCGAAAGCGTACCTGATGCAGCGGAAATTCTCGCAGGGACGGCGTGCCCTTTCCCGTACTATAGACATTGGCTGGTACCGCAAACGCTATGACGTTCTTGCAGAAGCTTTTCGCTTGCAAGCAGAGCTGGCCCTAAGCCAGGGGGACATAGAGGGCGCTTTCCGACCGTATCGGCATGCAGTGCTTCTGGATCCCGATGGGGAGTCGCGCGCCCGCTGGCAGTTAGAGATGGCGGCACTCTACTATCGGACAGCCCAGTTTGACCAAGCGGCAGCAGCTTTCGCAGAGGTTTTCCGGTACAGTCCGTCGTTAGTGGTAGAATACGAAGCCCGACTCTATCAGGCCGCGTCGTTGGCACGCAGTGGTCGGTACCGGGAGGCTGAACGGATATTGGCAGATCTTAAGCGGAGTCGCCGCTATGAACAATGGATAGGTTACACCCTGGCACAGGAGCTTGCGTTTCGTCGGCAGTCAAAGGCTTCCGAAGATACTGTGCGATATCTGGAGCGCAAAGCTGATTCGGCCTTTCCCGGGAACCCTGCCTTGTTGGCGGTCCAATATGAGTATGCTCTGCAGCTTCTTCGGAATGGAGATTATCGGCAGGCTCAACGCCTGTTTGCTCGTGCAGGTGTTGCTCGTTCACCGGTTTTCCAAAGGGCCCGTTACTACGGGGACCTCCTGGCTCGCTGGGAGCAAGCGACAGCAGTGTTGCACCAGTACAAAAATTTAGCCGATCCCGGTTCCTTGACCGATAGCCTCCGGGCGAGACTGAGCAGTGCTTACTACGATCTGGGACGCGTCTACTCTCGTCTGGGGCATCAGGATTCGGCTTATCAGTTCTATCAACAGGCGGCCTGGATAGCTCCAGATACGGGGGTTCAGCGTCCTCGTGCGTTGTTTGCACAAGCGGCTCTCTTCCCATCGAAGGGTTCGGCCGTGGTGGATTCCCTTTTAGAGGAGATTGTTTCTTGTTGTCCGCGGACACCCTATGGATTCGAAGCCCAACGTTTGCTGGGTTATACTCCAGAGGTGCTCATAGACACCGCCGCTGAGCTCTGCGAATCCGGTATTCGCCTGTGGCGCGTGGGCGAATATGGCTTTGCCCACCAGCAGCTCCAGCGGGTTGTGGACAGTTTTCCTACCTCGCCTCATGCCCCGCGGGCTCTCTATGCTCTAGGCTGGATGTACGAACATCCCCCACTCCGACATTTAGACAGTGCATTGGCGTACTACAGACTTCTCGTAGAACGCTATCCAACGTCGGAGTATGCTGCCGACGTTCGGCTGAGTGTTGCATATGCGCGTGCCCAACGGGAAGGTCTTTCGGTGGAGAGTGTTCTGCGGCAGTACGGCGCTCCGCCGCTTCCCTCTTCGCCGCCTTCTGAAGCACCATCGCCCCCAGTCTTAGATCCAGGTCAGTCTCCCCCTCCCGTCCCGCCAGACGACATGCCGACCTTGGAGGAGACGGAAAGCGTACCCAGGCAGCCTCCGCGGCGGAGACCATAACTCGCTTTCAATCAACGAGTTGCTGCTGCTGTTTTTCCGACAGTTTTCCGTAATTTGTGTGTTGAATAACAGCGATAACAGTGAGAAGTTCAACAGCGGTAGGCGCCCAATGGTGCAGCCACCCATCAACTTTCGGCGATGGATTGAGGAGCACAGACACCTTCTCAGACCCCCGGTTGGCAATGCTGTGATCTACAAGGAAAATGAGGATTTTATCATCATGGTAGTCGGTGGGCCAAACTCCCGAAAAGACTACCACTACGACGAGGGTGAGGAGTTTTTCTATCAGCTTGAGGGGGATATTGTGTTGCGGATCGTACAGGATGGAGTGCCCAAGGAAATCCCGATCAGGGAAGGGGAAATTTTCCTGCTCCCACCACGAGTGCCGCATTCACCGCAGCGTCCAGCAAACACGGTGGGGCTGGTTATAGAGCGAAAGCGACGCCCCAACGAGCTGGATGGCTTCATGTGGTTTTGTGAACGGTGCGGTACTAAGCTTTACGAGGAGTTCCTCCATGTCAGCGACATTGTCGAACAGCTTCCGCGCGTCTTTGAGCGCTTTTATAACTCTGTGGAGCTCCGCACGTGCAAGGTGTGCGGGGCTGTCATGGAACCACCCCAACCGGCGCGCTAACAGACGGCTGTGGAAGCTGTGTTCCTTGCGTGCGGGGCCCCCGGGTGTTGTTTGCGCCCGGTGGGTACCCGACGTGAGGGTGTTATAGCAAAGTTTTAGGAATTGTGCAGCCAGGTGTACGGCGTTTTTCCCGTGTAGTTTTTTCTGGACGGAATGCAGAATGGGCGCATCAAATGGATGCGCCCATGTTCTTTTTGGTTCCTCTGTGGTGGCGGGTGGGACTATTCTTCTGGAGGTGGGAGAGGGACGTCGCCGCCTGGTATGGGTGAGCGAAGTTGAGTCGAGGGGGTTGGGTGTGCGTGGTGTTGCCTGGGGGATATGACGAAGAAGCGCTGGTCTATAGAGACGGTCAGAGGCTCTATCTGTTCGAGCTGGCGAAGGGGTGGGGCAACAAGGGGTGATGGCGGCCTGTGGAGGTACCACAGCCCGATGCCACCGCCGAGAAGAACAACGAAGGCGATCACAAGAAAGGCCCCTCGACGCACAAACGCCTTGCGGCGTTCGACGTGGATGCGCTTCCAAAGCTCTTTCTCAAAAGTCTCGGGGACGGGCACAGTTGGCAGCTCATGCAGAGCGCGTCGTAGCCACAGCTGCTCTTCAAAGTCCTCAGGGACAGGGACCTGGGGGAGCAGTGCTTTCAGCGAGGGCGGACGATCGTGCTGTGTCATTGTTGGTTGGGTGTTTTGCCGTACAACTCTTCGTAAAGGTCATGGAGCAATTCTTGGAGGCGCTGGCGCGCACGGTTGATCCGAGATTTTACTGTACCCAGCTCTGTCTTGGTTGCTTCGGCAATCTCCTCGTAGGAGAGTCCCATGATTTCCCGTAACACAACAGCTTCACGGAACGGCGGAGGCAGCTTCATCAACGCCTGCTGGATACGTTGAGCAATGTAGGTAGAATCCACACGTGTGTCGGGCATATAGCTTGTATCTGGGATCTCCCACTCCGGACCCTCGTCGTCTTCCTGCTGCAAAGAGGATAGGGGAAGGACAGAGTGGCGGTGTCGCTGCTGGTAGAAAGTCCGTGCTACGTTTGTGGCAATTGTATACAGCCATGTTGAGAAGCGCTGGGGGCTATCGTATGTATGTTTATACTTGTATAAACGTAGGAAGGTTTCCTGGGCCAAGTCCAAGGCATCGTCGTAGTTCCCAATGAACCGGTAAAGGAAGTTGGTCAGGGGAGATTTGTATCGCCGCACTAACAGGGTGTAGGCGGCTTCGGAGTCGTCGTGCTGGAACCGGCGCATCAGCTCTTCATCGTCCAGTTCGGAAAGGGCTTTCAGCTCTGCAACGCGAACGGCCATAGTTTCCTCCGGATTTCTGTAACGCGCACTATGGGAATAGGTGGGTTAGTGCCAGGGAAAGTCTGTCTACGGCGACAAGGTCTATGTTGGGGATAGAGCCGGAAAAAGCTTCGGCACTGGATTTCGGCAGCACGAGCCGGCGGATGCCGAGGCGTTGGGCTTCGCGAACCCGCAGTTCGGGCAAGCGCACGGGACGAAGTTCGCCGGTAAGTCCCAGCTCACCGAAGACAGCCGTGCTTGGGGGCAGGGAGCGGTCCCGATGGGAGCTCACGATTGCTAAAGCTAATGCTGCATCCAACGCGGGGTCTTCCAGACGCAAGCCGCCAACAACGTTAGCAAACAGGTCATACTGCCGTAGCCCGATGCCCAGGCGCCGTTCCAATACTGCCATGATCATTTGCAAGCGCCGATAGTCGTATCCTGTGATACTTCGCTGCGGCACAGTGTAGCTGCTCGGCGTGACCAATGCTTGTACTTCTACTAGTAAGGGTCGGGTTCCCTGCAAAACTACCGCGATGGTGACCCCGGATTCGCTCACGGTACCCTCACTGAGGAATAGTGCTGACGGATTTGATAATTCACGCAGTCCTTCGGCGGTCATCTCGAAAAAGCCTAGCTCATCAGTTGGACCGAAGCGGTTCTTTAGAGCTCGCAAGACGCGGTAGGCATACGGGACTTCTCCGTCGAATTGTAACACGGTGTCCACGACATGTTCCAGGACTTTGGGTCCGGCAATCATGCCCTCCTTGGTAACGTGTCCAACCAGCACGATGACTTTTCCCGTCTGCTTTGCTATCCGCTGTAAACGTGCGGCTGCCTCCCGTACCTGTGTTACTGAACCTGCCGGGGATTCCAGTTCTGAGCTATACAGCGTCTGTACAGAGTCAACGATCACCACCGGGGTAGGACTTCGGGTGATAGCGTTCTCTACGCTTTCCAGTTCAGTTTCTGCTAGCACCAACAGGTTCTGAGGAGAGGGTTTCAGCCGGCAGGCTCGCAGGCGGAGCTGTTCCAGAGATTCCTCGCCGGAGATGTACAGAGGAGAGGAATGGGTTAGGTGGGCACATACTTGCAGCAGGAGAGTGGATTTCCCAATGCCAGGGTCTCCAGTTAGCAGTACGAGGGAACCAGGAACAAAGCCGCCCCCAGTCACTCGGTCTATTTCTCCGATACCGGTTCGGATCCGTTCTATCACGTGGGCGTCTACCTCTGAGAGGGCGATGGGCTGGGGTGAGGGGGTGCCAGGCCTGTCGCTGCGGTTCCCGTTACGTTCTTGGCGTTCTTCCGCAAAGGTCCCCCACTCACCGCAGACAGGGCAGCGCCCAATCCAGCGAGCGGAGGTTGCTCCACAGTTTTGGCAGATGTACACGGTTCGAGCTTTCACGCGGTGTTCTCGTGCCGTCGGACGGCGATACGGACGTCCACGACGGCAACCCCATTGCCCCGGGGATAGACCAGCAGTGGGTTGATATCCAGCTCCTCGATGAGCGGTTGTTCCAGCGATAGTTGGGAAAGGCGCAACAGGGTTTCGGCAACGGCGCCGATGTCGGAAGGTGGCTGTCCACGGACGCCCCGCAGCAGGGCCGATACCCGGGTCTCCTTGAGCATCTGGTAAGCACTCCGTTCCCGCAGTGGAGCTATTCGGAAGGCCACATCGCGGAAGACTTCCACATAGATGCCACCCAATCCTACCATGACAATGGGTCCAAACTGAGGGTCTCGCTTGATGCCCACTATGAGCTCGTAGCCGCGCATTCCCATCTTCTGTACGATGACACCCTCAAAGCGGGCTTCAGGTGCATGGTGCGAGACGGAGTCCCGGATTTGTTGGAAGCCGCGGAGGATGGTCTCAGCAGAGTCCAGATGTAG
>JANWXA010000139.1 GCA_025055465.1 Candidatus Kapaibacterium sp. | reverse complement strand
TACCGAAGCGCCACCACTGTTGCGAAAGCGCCCCGGCCCGCTCTCTAAGTCCAAGAGACGAGGCCCCCAGGCTCACATATACATAGTCTCGCTCGTATTCCACAATCGCTGGAGAGCGGCGCAACATTTGCATATCTGCCGAGCCCAACTGTAGAATCAACACTCCAGGCTCCCGCACATCGCGCTGCAGTCCTTCACGCC
The DNA here is from genome assembly GCA_025055465.1 of Candidatus Kapaibacterium sp. Lineage (GTDB taxonomy): Bacteria > Bacteroidota > Ignavibacteria > Kapaibacteriales > HRBIN21 > HRBIN21. The sequence goes on along the minus strand of JANWXA010000139.1, from coordinate 4,986 downwards.
CAACGCGCCCCATCCCAATGTAGAAGTTGATGCTCGGGGCCTCCAACAGTCGTCCCAGGAGGAGCCGCTGTTCAAACACCACCCCGTTTTCCTCTTCGTCCTTCTGCTGCGCCCTGAGGTCAGCCACAACCGCATACAGTATAACGATGACTACACAAAGCCGCCTCATCGTTCGCTATCCATCGCCTTATGGAACATCCGGCCGCATGCAAACTACCAATTTCATAGAAGTTACTCTATCACACGCACGCCGATGTCGGTAGATCTCGTTCCTTGCACAGAATTCCCTGCCCCGTTTCATCCCATTGCCTGTGCTTTTATCTCTGACCCAACCCTCTGTGCTGACCGTTTTCCCACCAACGCCCGCTTTTCTAAGGCCCCAGCGGAAACACTGGACGCTCTCCGTCCCCCTCCCTCACAAGCCAGCATAGGACTTCTCCTCCAGGCCCTGCTAGACAGCACGAGCGAGGGAGAGCTCACCTCCGCCCAGCGCCACCACCTCCAGGAGCTTGCTTCTGGCTCCGCCGTGGCCGTGGTTACAGGACAACAGGTTGGCTTCCTCGGAGGGCCGCTCTACATAGCTCTCAAAGCAGCGACCGTTCTTACCTTAGCACAGCGCCTACGAGACCTGCTTGCGCGCCCCGTTGTGCCTATCTTTTGGGTTGAGGACAACGACAGCGATGGCCGAGAGGCTGGCTCTACATACTGGTGGCATCCGGAGGGCGCGCTGCAGTGGCTCACTGCTGGGTCTGAAGATGAGCTCGCCCAGCCCCTCTCTACTTTCGCCCGTTTCTTCCCCCCTGAGGGAATATGGCGTGCTGCACTCCAGACCATCATATCTGAACTCCCCGGAGAGCTCCGCGAGCTGCTTTCCGCTGCCTACCGTGCCGGGAATTCGTGGAGCCGATCTTTTACCGCACTGCTCCAGTGGCTCATGGGGCACGCAGGCCTACTTTTCCTCCACGCATCCGTAGCTCGGCGGCACGGACTCTTCCGCTCCGTCGTGGAACAGGCCCTCTTCCGAATCCCACAGGTGGATGCAGCACTCCACCACGGCATTGCTCAACTCCACGGATACGGTCATCGCGAGGCGATTGCTCCCCGGCAACCTCTCTTGTACTTCCACACAACCGAGGGGCTCCGCTACCGCGTCCGCTCTCTCCCAACAGGCGAATATGCCATTGCTCACCGACGGTACTCTACACGCCAGCTCCGCGAACTGTTTTCTCAGGACTGTACAGCTTTCTCCCCGTCAGCCCTGCTCCGCCCCGTGTGCCAGGACGCCGCGCTGCCCACCGTGGCGGTTGTTCTTGGACCGACAGAGGTCGCTTATTGGGCACAGCTCCGGGAACTGTACGAGGAATTGCAGGTGCCAATGCCTGTTGTAGTACTTCGCCCCTCTATGACACTTGTACCGCCGCAGCTCCAACGCCTTCTGGATCACGAAGGCTGGAACGCTCGGCGCTTCCTCGCTCCCTGGCAAGAACTGGAACCGACCTTCCTTCAGCATCTCCCTGCAATGCAAGCGCTGGAACAGCTCGACTCCGACCTGCAGAAGCACCTCCAACGATGGTACGAGCTAATGCTCCACCACGTTCGTAACTTGGATCCGACGCTTGTCCCCAGCCTTGGAGCAACTCACCACCGGATCGAGCAGGCACTCCATCGGTGGGAACGGCGCTTCCGCGCCGCGCTCCGTCGCCACTCCGAGGTTCTCCTACGCCATGCTCGGCGGGCATGGTCATTGCTCTATCCAAACGGACAACCCCAAGAGCGACTTCTGAGCTGGCTACAGCTACTCGTACTCTGTGGGACCGAGGGTTTTCGCGAGGCACTCGACCAGGCAGCAACACTGCCTGCTGGGTTTCACGCAATCTTCACCACTCCCACAGCAACTACAGCCGCCTCTGCAGTATCCAGCCTCTCTCCAACAGGCTCCTTGCCCCGATAAGGCATAAGGCGGCTCTGGCACTACAGCTCATGGAAGCAATTCCCACGCAGACGCTGCCATTAGCCTCCCGGCTTGCCCAAAGCCGTCATTCACCACAGTGTAATGCCCCGTGCCAAGAGGATCCCAAGATACAAAAGCACCAACGACAACAGCAACACAAGTCGGCCGATCCACCGGCTCCACTTCTGTAACCGTTCACCCTCACGGTTACCTGGAGCCTCACGGAGTAACTGTAGCGCCTGTCGTCCTATCCCACGATTGTGCCAGAAGCTGAGCAGGACGACCACGCTGAAAATTCCCAACTTGAGCAGCCCCATGCGTCCGACCGGGGACGTCCACAACTGCCCCGGCAATACAACTCCTCGGAAGGTCAGGCTCATGAGCCCTGTCAACAGCAATATCGCAAGTGCTCCCATACCCACGTACTCGAAATATCTCCCCAGACGCTCAAGGATACTCAGCCTTCCGGGATCTCGGCGCAACGCCGGCATCACGACACCCGCCAAGAAGAGCATGCCGCCGATCCAGAAGGTTGCGGCAAGAACATGGAGAAACACTGACAAGACGTACAGCCACGACATAAGGCTACTGAAAAGCGCTCAGAACTGGCTTCGGACGATGTCGTGAACCCGGACAACCCCAACACAGACTCCGCATTCGTCTACCACCGGCAGGACACTAATCTGACTGGGGCGATGTTCCATAAGTGCCAGCGCTTCTGTCAGAGGCGCCTCTGGCGAAACTGTCACCGGTGTCTGTGTCATGACGTCGCTGACGCGCAGCGGGCGGATGTCCTCAGTGCGTTGGAGCGTCCGCCGGACATCTCCATCGGTTACAATGCCACAGAGCCGACCATCCGCCTCCACCACACAGACGCAGCCCAGCGCCTTTGAAGTCATTTCGATCAGCATTTGCCGAAAGGGTGTTTGCGGCGATACGATCGGGACCGCAGCCCCTGCATGCATGACGTCGCGGACCCGCAGGCTTACCAAGCGGCCGAGCATTCCAACGGGATGGGCAGCAGCAATGTCTTCGGGCCGGACTCCTCGCAGGTGCATGAGCGCAATCGCCAGAGCATCTCCCATGACCAGAGCTGCCGTAGTGCTGGTCGTTGGAATGAGATCCAACGGGCAGGCCTCTCCACGAACCCAGACATCTAAGACAACCGCAGCTTGCTCAGCGAGCAAGGAACGGCGTTGTCCGACAATAGCGATAACAGGGACCCCACGCCGCCGCAACCACGGCACCAAGGCGCAAACTTCCGTTGTCGTCCCACTCTTAGAAATGAGCACGGCCACGTCTCCTGCCTGGACGATTCCCAAATCTCCATGCGGAGCTTCCGCCGGATGGAGAAAGACTGCCGGCACCCCAATACTCCTCAGTGTTGCTGCAATCTTACTGCCGATAATGCCGGATTTCCCAACCCCACAGACCACAACCTGGCGCGCCCTATGCAACAGGGCAACGGCTTTCCCAAACTCTTGCCCCACGCCTTCTCCAATAGCACGCAGAGCCTCCGACTGGTGACGGAAAACCTGCCGCGCTATCTCTACCACTCCTTGGATTTCCCTTACCACTGTGTCTGCCATGTTCCCCCGCATTTCATCCGGGTGGCCAGTCCATGGGCCGTCCCCCCAGCAAGTGGAGATGAAGGTGAAAAACTGACTGCCCTGCTTCACTATTGCAATTGAGCACGAGTCGGTACCCACGCTCGGCAATTCCGTACTGTTGAGCTAAGGAGCGAGCAACCCAGAGCAGCTTCCCCAACAGGGGAACATCTTCCTCCGCGGCATCATCGAGCGTTGGGATAGGTTTCTTCGGCACCACTAACACGTGCACAGGCGCCTGCGGGTTGATATCCCGGAAGGCAATGACTTCATCATCCTCATATTCTATGTGCGCCGGAATCTCCCGGCGGATGATACGTGAAAAGACCGTCTCCGCCATCTTTCCCTCATACCAAATCCCTAACAAAAGAGAAGCCCTCCGCCTTCAACTCGGCAGAGGGCTTCCATATTTCAATGCGCAGGACTCAGCAGCTTAGCGCACAAGTGTCACCGGCTGCGTAAAGAGCTGGTCACCAACAAAGATCCTCCAGCGATAAGCGCCCGCAGCCGCTGGGGCACCAAACCCCGTCGTGCCGTCCCAAACCAGATGGTGGACACCCGCTGGCAAAACCTCGTTTACCACTGTGTACACTACCTGGCCGAGGGCATCCACGACGTCTGCTCGCACACGAGCCGTCTCCGGCAACCGAAGCTCCACGCTTGTTTGGGCCCCAAACGGATTCGGGGAGCTCATGCCCACCCAGATTTCACCATCACCCAGCGGAGTCAGGGTCAGCACATGGCTAAACTGTTCCTGCCCGTCACGAGCAACCAGCCGCAGGCGATACTGATACTCGACACCGGGTTGTACCTGGGTATCCTCGTACCGATAGCTCTCGCCCCGCTGTTCGTCACCAAGGGCACGCTCGCTGTGAATCCGGGTCCACGGCTCTCCATCGGAGGCCCGCCGCTCCAGGATGAAGCGCTCCAGCAGTGCCTCGGACGCCGTAGCCCACAGCAGCACGTTCTTCCGCCGCTGCGCCATGCCGTCAAAGTTTGCCAACTGCGCCGAAACCGGACGCGCTTGATTGTACGTCCGCTCACCCAAGTAAGGCCGAATCAGCGGCAACCAGGTCCCGCGACTGCGCGTAGCGTAAGAGCCCACCTGACCGATATAATTCAGGTGCGGATAAGCTACAGTTCCGACTGTCGGCATGAACTGGCCCCACTGTCCGGCATCCAGGGTGTTCTGGAAAGAAAAGACATTATCGTTGATGAGCGCCACCCCTTGGCGCGTCCGTAGCGCTTTGTCAATCATGAGCTGGTAGTTCTGGATCCCCGGGACCGGAATCGTAGATACATTCGTCGTTACCATACCCATCCGAGACTTGGAGGCTCCCAGCTCAAAGCCGACAGAACCGCGCTGGGCCACGGCCGCCCAGTAATCACCGGCGGGCAGTATCACCGGCTGCGGCAGGATATAGAAGG
>JANWXA010000138.1 GCA_025055465.1 Candidatus Kapaibacterium sp. | reverse complement strand
TGCTGGACATCGCGCAGACGGCTAACCCGACGGGTTTCCCCCCTGGGGGTGGGTGTGTCTTCCCGGACTGGAGCTCACCGAGCTGGCGAGGCCTCTGGATCCCAAGCCTTCGGCTCTCTGTGCCGATCGGGGACAACGACACCGCAGACTTCCTGGCACGGAATGTCGTTGCCGAAGACATCGGTGGGCAGCTCAAGCTCAGCCTGAACGTCCGAGCGGGGGTCCGGGACACCATCCGATTTGCCGGCTTCCGCATTCTCATGGATACTCTCACCGCCCGTTGGTGTCGAGGCTCCTTCAGCGAGTTTGCCTTCCGCGGACTGGTATTGCTCCCCTCTGGACTCAGCAAGCCGGCCAACTGGGCGCAGTTAGATAGCCTTTACATCCGATTCACGTGCGATGCCAGCTGGAACTGGACGGGTTCGCTGGACATTTACGGAGATATCCGCCTTGATTTTGGCACTTACGCCCGGCTTGTCCTCCAGAACGGCCGGCTCGCCAAAGTTGCTCCCGCCTCTGGATACCTGGAGTTTGTCAACGTTCGCCTCTATGCGCCGGCCAACGGCGCCAACTCCGTGACATTCAATGGTCTCCGCATCTGGAACGATGGACGCGTCGAGCTGGAGGGGGCAGAGGGATGGTTCAACGTCAGTAGCTGGGCAAACCTGTCCATTAGTGGCATCCAGGTCCAGGTGCAGGAGATAGGGCTGGGGTACCACCAACCTACTACAGGGGGCTGCAGCGGCACACAAAAGCGGTGGTGGATTGGGCTTAGCGGCGGCATCAGCATTGACGCCAGTTCAGGGCTGCCCGGAGGGGGCAACGGAGTTCGTGTTCGCCGCCTCCGGATTTACGAGGACCTCTGTATGGCCAGTGAAGGTGCGGGCCTCAATGTCACCGTTTCCGGTGCATTCTCTATTCGTGGCGACCTATATTGGGGTGACATCACTTACGGCTCCGGCTCTGGCTCCGTCACAGCAAAGGGGCTCCGCGGAACCCTGAACGGAAGCTTTACATGCTTAGGCGGGCTGGAAGCACAAGTGGATTTTGCCCTGGGCTCAGTCAACTCACCAGCGTATAGGTTCTGGTTCGTACAGGGAGCCGTAGTAGTACCCGGTGGAATTCCGATTGTGCCTGGGGGCTTCCATCTGGTTGGCGGTCTCGTAGGAGCAGGCTGGCATGTCCGGTTGGACAACATCAACCGCAATCAGATCAGCGAAACCTCCGGCATTGTCCCTCCACCACCTCTCGTGCCCGACCCCAGCACCAACCTACTCTTCCGCGGTGGACTAATCTTCGCTGACGCCTCCCTGCAGTTTTACCGGCTGACCGTAACCAGCACCATTGCCTTTGGAAGCTCTACACAATTGAGCATAGATGGTGGAATCGTCGTTATACCCGCCACTCGATTGCTGGAGGGCAATGTCAGCGCAACGATGTCCATCAGCAGGGGGCGCCTCCAGCCCCCAATTTCCCTCAGTGGGAACGTCAGTGTTCAACTGCCCCGCATTCAGCCTCTCTCTGCTGGCTTTTCCACTTCCATTCAACCGGGGAGCCCCTGCTTTCAGGTTGGTCCTTCCCCCGACCGGAACTGGGTTCTGGCGGACCTGGATGCCAACATCGGTACCAACCTTCTTGGCGTTGAGGTAGTTGCCAAGGCATACACCAGCCTTCGGGGCTTTTATCTCCGCCTCTGCCCAACGGAAGGCCAATTCCAGGGCAACTTCCAGGGTGCCGGTGTTGTTGGCGTCAAGCTTGATGTTGCCAACGTCGGTTCAGTCCCTTTCCATTTTGGACTGAGCTTCAGTAGCGGCTTCTGTGGATACTATTACTTCCGGTTCCACCGGAGCGGGAACAACTATGTTGGCCGGGTAAAGCTCGGTGGTGCGTTAGAACTGTCTCTGACCCTTGATCAGTCCGGCTGGGCATCGGCCGCGGGGTGGCGGGGAACGCAGGCATGGGACCATATACAAGGTTCCTACTGCGGCTCCGGCAATTGGGTGGACCTAAACCGGCACTGGCATCACTGTCGCAAGAAGAGCAAATGCGAGGAAGCCGTCCGAGATTGTCGCCAGCAGTCCGTTGAGCTGCGTGCTCGCGGTCTCTTTGATGGGCAACTGACGATCTCCCGCACGTGCTTTACTGTTGCAGGACGGCAAGTCTGCCTCCCAAAACTCCACCAACTCACGATCTCCGCCGATTACGGCTACTACGGCTACGGACGCTGGAACAACCGGTCAGGTTCAAAGAAAGGCGGACCTCTCGCTAATCAGGCAGAAGCCCTAACCTGCGCTGGGCTTGCAAATGAACGCCAACAGTGGACAACCCAGAACGCCGAGGAACAGCAACCACCTGCTCTTGTTGTCACCTCTTCGCCAGGACGAGGACAATCTGGGGTCGGTACTATCCAACTACTGTGGGTTAAGTTGGGAGCACCTGCGAACAACACTTGGAGCAGCGGGGGCACTGGACTCCGGCAGTGGCAGATCCGGAACCTCGCCGTACGCCTGTGGGACATGGGCACAGGCACACCAAAGCAAGTTGTCATCCGATGGGATCTCCATACCGACTCCCTCGTCCTCGCCCCTATCCTCCAGCTTGGCAGCACACAGTTCCCCACTGTGCTCTTATCGAACACGCCATATCGGCTTGTCGTCGAAGGAGACTTTTGGGCAAGGAACCCAAATGGCTCTGAAGTATTTCACGGGCGCTCTCGTGATACACTTGTCTTCACTACCGGCGCGCCCAGCGAATTGCGTTTCGGGGTTGTCTCCGCCACGGGTCGGTTTCGGGACGCCAGTGCCCGGCACACCCCAGCTTTTATAGAGCTCCTTGCCGTAGTCGAAGCAGACGCGCGGCAATTTGCCCTTCCACTTGAATTTGGGCGCGACGTCTGGCTTCGCGTTCGTGGTGGCGTCGGGCGTGCCCATGAATGGCGTGGACCAACAACTTCTTTCATCCAGGCTGTACACACAGTAGCACCGCTGGGGGTGCGCCTACAATGGGATACCCTCCAGCTGCAGCCCATCGTGGGCAGCAACGGCGGCGGTGGCTACACCATCCTTCCGAACACGTTTCATCTCTCGCTGCTCAATGCCAAGAAAGCAGGATCAACAGCGTCCCGCCCTGATACGGTAAACCGTCTGCTCGATGGACTCCCGCTAGAACTCGACCGCTGGACGTGGACGCGCCTGCCCGCGCCTGCAGACCAGAGCCTCTCTACCCTGCTTCGCTGGGGATCAGTGGAAGAATCGCGCCCAACGCCATCTGGTACCACCGAAGCTAATCGCACGTATACGGTAGAGCTTCAAAACACTGGCCCTGCCCGAATCCTTGCCGGTACCCCATTCCGCATCATCGTCCACAAGAATGTCGGCGGTACAGTGACAGGGCTTCAGTTCCCGTGGCATCTTCCACGAGCTCTCCCTCCGGGACAGAGTATAGTCATTCCCATCACCATTCCTGCAGAACCAGGGTTGCTCGGAGTCGGAATCCGTGTGCTGCCTAAAGCCCCGTTCTCCGAGATGAACAGCGCCGATAACTGCGTAGACACAGGACCACAGGCCGGCTGCGCACAGTGCCTGCTCCCACCAGATTGCCTGCACATCCCAAGCTTGATGGAAACGGAGTAAGCCATAGACGATGGGGATGGGGAGGACAAGGGCCTTGGGGCTGCGCACTATAGGGGCGGCTGTTATTTGCAGCACCGTCGTAGCATGGTCCCAGCCTCGGCCTCTCCTGTGGGCTAAAGGTGATAACGTCGGTATACGATTGGCGTGGACTCTCCCGTTGGACCGGCCCTTACCTGCAGAGTACCGTATCGTACGGCGCGAGAGCCGCAAGAATGTCTATGAACCACTGGCAGCCGTTCGCCGGCTTCCGCGGGCCCAGTGGACCCTGTATGCACCCGCCGATGCCTCCCCGGGATGGCTGGATACGGTTGAGCTCGTCATCACAGCAGCCGCTAACCCACAACAGCCCGACACTGTCCGCCGTGAGCTCCTCGAGTTGCTACAGGAGATGTTGATTGACGATTTCCCCCGAGTTGCTCCAATTCTCGGCACTACATACCACGACACGACTGCCCGGAGCGGACGGCGCTACGATTATGCCCTTGCCATCGGTGATTCTGTCGTTGCGGAAGTCTTGGACGTGCTGGCAGGGTCTCGAGAGCTTCCCGAGCCTCCGAAGAACCTACGAGGGAAGGCCGCCGATAGCCTCCGCATCCACCTCCTCTGGGACTTCAAAGGTGGACAAGCACGGGGCATCTGCGGCTATCACGTCTGGCGCCAAGCACCGGGGGATACGGGGTTCATTCGTATGACCGAAGCCCCTATCATCACGCTCTGGATTGACGAGAGCGTCCCCGCCGAGTATCTCTATGCTGACACAGAAAGGCTGCAGAAAGACAAAGTCTACCGCTATCGTGTCAGCGCCGTAGATGTCTTCGGATACGAGGGGCCCTGGAGCGAACCCGTTGCCGTTGTGGCCCGGGATGCCCGTCCAATCTTAGCTCCCTACGGTATCATCGCTCGGCCCGAGGGTGATAGCATTGTCATCGTCTGGGAGGCCTCGCAGGACTACCGTGCCGCCGGCTACCACGTCTACCGATGGCCGTTCGGTATGGATACTGCCCGCGTTCGCTTGACCCCACAGCCTCTGCCAACAGGGACCCGCAGCCTTGTAGACCGACCAGGAGAACTCCCTACTGAGTACGTTGCTTACGCCGTTACCACTGTCACAGAGGAAGGCGAAGAGAGCGACCCCTCGCTACCGCATATCGTGCCGGTGCCAGACATCATCCCACCTCCGCCTCCTCGGTACTTCATGGGCTATGGCGAGATCGGAAAAGCACATCTCTTGTGGACTCACAGTACTGCCAAGGACATCTGGGGCTACGAAGTTGCCCGTGCCCTCTCACCCGTTGAAGAATTCACGCTCGTGAGCACCCATATTCTGGAAGACACCACATTCGTGGACGTCCTCACCCCTGAGGCCGGGCGCACAACCTTCTGGTACCAAGTCCGTGCCGTTGACCGCCGTGGGAACCGCAGCGACTGGACGCCAGCGGTACTGGTGCTCCTGCCCGATATCGTGCCACCCCCGTCTCCGCACTTTACCGAAGCAGTGGCAGAAGACGGTGCCATCAGGCTCCGCTGGCAGGTGGGGGCTGCCAGCGATCTGCTGGGCT